>DASSNA010000252.1:0-8258 GCA_035688445.1 Solirubrobacterales bacterium
GCGGTACCGGCTTCGGCCGCGGCTCTGCTGACGGCCTCGGCCTGGGACTGGCGATCATCGCCCGCCTCTGCGCCGAGATGAAGATCGTTCAAGAGGGCAGCGGGACCGAGGTGCAGATGCGCTTCCCGCTGCCCCAGCCCGCCTAGACCGGCTCCGGGCCTTCACAAGATCTGTATACGCGCGGGCCGCTTCTTCATGCGGTCTTGACGCCCCCGGGAGCACCATCGAGGTGATCCCCGATGGCACAGCTAAAGGTACGAGGGCTACGCAAGACGGTCGGCGTGCCCGGCCTGTTCGCGACGGCCTACGGCAATGTCGGTTCCTCGATCTACTACGCCCTCGGCCTGGTCGCGGCGCACGCTCTGGGGCTGACCCCGCTCGTCTTCCTCTTCGCCGGCGGCCTCTTCGCCCTCACCGCTAAGACCTACGCCGAGGGGGCGGCGATGTTCCCCGAGGCCGGCGGCTCCTCCTCCTTCGCCCGCCACGCCTTCAACGAGGTCGTCTCCTTCGTCGCTGGCTGGGGGCTCTCGCTCGACTACATCCTCACGATCGCGATCAGCGCCTTCTTCGTCCCGCACTACCTCGGCGCCTTCTTCCCGGCGCTCGGGCACGCCCCGGGGGACATCATCGGCGGCGTCGCGGTGATCGGGCTGCTGGCGCTGGTCAACATCCGCGGCCTCGGCGAGTCGGCCAACCTCAACATCGCCCTCGCCGTCCTCGACCTCTTCACCCAGCTGGCCCTGGTGGTGCTCGGCGCGGTGCTGGTTCTGAACCCGCACACGCTCATCAGCCAGGTCCACCTCGGGGTCGCCCCGAGCTTCTCGCAGCTGATCTTCGCGGTCTCGATCTCGATGCTCGCCTACACCGGGATCGAGACCGTCTCCAACATGGCCGAGGAGGCGCGCGACCCCGGCGAGCAGGTGCCGAAAGCGGTGAACCTGGTGCTGATCGCGGTGCTCGGCCTTTACGCCGGGATCTCGGTGATCGCGCTCTCGGCGCTGCCGGTCACCCAGAACGCCGCCGGCCATTACTCGACCGCCCTCGGCACCACTTACGCCGACGACCCGGTGCTGGGGATCGTCTCCGCTCTCGGCCTCCACGGCGCCCTCGCCACCGCCGCCAACTACTACGTTGGCGCCTTGGCCGCAACGATCCTGGTGATCGCCACCAACGCCGGGATGATCGGGATCTCCCGCCTCTCCTGGAGCCTCGCCGAGCACCGCCAGCTGCCAGGCGCCTTCGCCAGGCTCCACCCCCGCTACCACACCCCCTGGTTCACGATCCTCTTCTTCTCGGCGCTGGCGGCGCTGCTGGTGCTGCCGGGCAACACCGAATTCCTCGGCAACCTCTACAGCTTCGGGGCGATGCTCTCGTTCACGATCGCCCACCTCTCGATCATTGCCCTGCGCCGCCGCCGCCCCGACGTCGATCGCCCTTACCGGGCACCCTGGAACGTGCGCTGGCGCGGGGCCGAGATCCCGCTGACGGCGGTGATCGGGGCGATCGGGACCGGCGCCGCCTTCGTCTCGGTGATCGTCCTGCACCCCGAGGCGCGGATCATCGGCACCGCCTGGCTCGGCGCCGGCCTGGTCGGCTACCTGCTCTACCGCCGCCACCTCGGGATCGACCCGCGCGAGGTGCAGCAGGCGCGCCGCCCCGAGCGCCCGCTCGACTTCCTCGAGGTCTCCTACAAATCGGCCCTGGTGCCGATCTTCGGGACCAGCGTCGACGCCGAGGCGATGCACCGGGCGGCGGCGGTGGTCGACCCCGACGCGATCGTCGAGGCGATCTACGTGCTGAAGATCCCGCAGGCGCACGAGCTCCCCGACCTCGATTTCGAGGCCGAGGAATACGAAGGCCGCTGCGTGCTTGACATCGCCCGCCTGCAGGCGCGGGCGCGGGGGCTGAAAGTGCGGACGAAGCTGATCCGCACCCGCAACCCGGGGCGGGCGATCGTCGAAGAGGCGCGCGAGCGCGGCTCCGACCTGATCTACGTCAGCACCGAGCACGCCCCTAGCGACGAGCGGCTGCTGGGGCCGACGACGCGTTACCTGCTGGCCAAGCGCCCCTGCCGGGTAATCGTCGAGGGTGGCAACGTGGGCGGTGCGGAAAACGGCCGCGGAACTAGTGTGGAGGGATGGCGCGACGCCGTCCTGCCCTCGACCTGACCGGGAAGCCTCCGTCTACCGCATGGGGACTACTGGCAACTCTTGCCACCGTTGCGGTCGGGACGCTCGTCGTTTGGCCGCTGAAGTCGGTGGCGGTGCCGGTCTCGCTCAGCGTCGTCTACATCCCCGGGGTGCTGCTGATCGCGACGATCTGGGGCTGGCGGCTGGGGGTGCTGACCGCGGTGGCGAGCGCGCTCGCGTTCAACTGGTTCCACGTCCCCCCGACCGGCCGCTTCACGATCGCCGCCGACCGCGAGGCGGTCGCCCTCGTCGTCTTCGTCATCGTCGCGATCGCCAGCAGCAGCCTCGCCGAGTTCGCCCGCGCCCGCGCCGCTGAGGCCGAGCGGCGGCGCGAGGAGACCGACCGGGTGTTGGCCGACCTGCGCGAGCTCTCCGCCGAGCGCGACCGGATCGAGGCTGAGGCAATCGAGGCCGGGGCGCTGCGGCGCAGCGACGAGCTGAAGACGGCGCTTTTGCGCTCGGTCTCCCATGATCTGCGCACGCCGCTGACCTCGATCATCGCCGCCGGCGCCGCGCTCGACTCCCCGAGCGTGACCCCAGAGGAGCGCCACGAGCTGAGCGAGGCGGTGGTCGAGGAGGGTCAGCGGCTCTCGCGCCTGGTCGCGAACCTGCTCGACGTCTCGCGGCTGGAAGGCGGTAGTGCCGCGCCGCAGCGCGAGGAGATCGACCTCGGCGGGGTGCTGGAGGCGGCGCGGGACTCGGTCGGGGCGAGCCCGGAGCAGGTGCGGCTCTCGATCGACCCCGACCTGCCGTTCATCGCCGCCGACCCGGCGCAACTGGAGCGCGCCTTCGCCAACCTGATCGAGAACGGGGTCCGCCACGGCGGCGGCCGCCAGGTGCTGGTGCGCTCGCGGCAGACGGGGGAGCGCGTGGTGGTGCGGGTGGTCGACCAGGGCGCCGGTATTCCCGAGGGCGAGCGGCAGCGGATCTTCGAGCCCTTCTACCGGCGCGACGGCGAGAACCAGGGACAGGGCTCGGGTCTCGGCCTGGCGATCGCCCGCGGGTTCGTCGAGGCCAACGGCGGCGAGATCGCGGTCGAGTCGATGCCGGGGCAGGGGAGCACCTTCGTCATCGCCTTCCCACTGGAGGGGGCGCGGTGAGCGAGCAGCCGCGCATCCTCGTCTGCGACGACGAGCCGCAGATCGTCCGCGCGCTGCGGGTGATCCTGCGCGACGCCGGCTACGAGGCGGTGGCTGCCGCGAGCGGGGAGGAGGCCCTCGACCTGGCCGCGGTGCGCCCGCCCGAGGCAGCGATCCTCGACCTGATGCTGCCCGACATCGACGGCGTGGAGGTGACGCGGCGGCTGCGCGAGTGGAGCGAGATGCCGATCCTCGTCCTCTCAGCGGTGGGAGAGGAGGACCGCAAGGTCGAGGCGCTCGCCGCCGGCGCTGATGACTACGTGACCAAGCCCTTCGGCCCGCGCGAGCTGGTCGCACGGCTGCAGGCGGTGCTGCGGCGGGCGCGGCCGGAGAGCGAGGAACCGGCGATCGTGGCCGACGGGCTGGAGATCGACCTGGCGGCGCGGATCGTGCGCCGCGACGGCGAGGAGGTCCACCTCACCCCGACCGAGTTCGACCTCCTGCGCGTGCTCGTCCGCAACCGCGGCCGCCTGATGACCCACCGCACCCTCCTGGTCGAGGTCTGGGGGGTCGAGTACGAAGACGACCTACAGGTCCTGCGCGCTCATGTCGCCAACCTCCGCCGCAAGATCGAGCCCCCCGGCGAGCACGTCTTTATCCGCACCGACCCAGGCGTCGGCTACCGCTTCGCCGCTTAGCCCCCGAGCTTCAGCGGTCCTGCGGGTCCGGCAGTTTGAAGCAGCCCTGCGCGGTGGAGACGTGAAGACCTTCCTCGCCTGATTCGATCAGGCGGTCGGCGCTGCGGGAGGCGATATCGACGATCTCCTGGCGGGCGCGTTCGTGTGCCTCGAGCGCTTCCTGCAGGCCTTCTTGGTCGAGGACGAGCAGGGTGCGGGTGAGGTGGAAGTCTTTATCGCCACCGACAAGCTGCGCCCGCGCTGAGGAGGTGAAGTCGTCGAGGATCTTCTGCATGAATTCGCAAACGAGGTCCTCGGCGATGACCGGGTCGAGCTCTTCCCACTCCTCGGTGTCGATCAGATGCCGCTCGGTGGCACGGTAGAAGTGCTCGAGGGCGCCGCGGACCGGCCGCGTGCTAACCAGCTCTGCGCATTCGAACTCGACCAGCTGTTTGGTGTGGTAGCTGACGTTCGATAGCTCTTCGTCGAGCTCGCGGGCCATCTCGGCGGGGCTGGAGGTGCGCTCGGTGAGGATGCGCAGGACGGCCGCCCGGAGCGGGTGGCTCATGGCCTTGACCCGGTTTTCGGTTGCTTTGCGGCGTTCGGCTTTGGTCGACATTGGTCTTCCTTGGATCGGGGGCTGATTACTAGGAGCGGTTGATCCTAACCGCTAACTGGACATTCTGTTCAAATTTTGCCCTTTTTCCTGGAACTGCTTTCATTGGTGGAACCAGTTCCACCATTCCCCCGGTCCCGACACACGCAAAGCAGAGCCGGGGAGGAGGTGAAGACGGATGGATCTCCGCACCGAGCGCGTGCTGCCCCTCGATTCGATCGGGAAGGGCAACTAGCCACCACCAGTCATGGGTCGGCCTCGCCTGGGGGCCGGCCCATCATTTTCTGGCTAGGGCGGGCTAGAAGCCCGGTGGGTGCCTGACCACGAAGCCCGCGGTCGAGGTCGGCATCAGGTGCCAGCGCGGCCCGGTCCCCTTTTCGTCGCCGACCGTGTCCCAGCGCAGGCCGGCGATCTCGGCGAAGGTGTGGCCAGCATTGGCGTAGACCGTGATCCATTTGCCCGGCCCCGGCGCGCCCCAGTGCTCGAGCTCCGAAGAGGTGAGCGGGCGGGGGATGAGGCCGCCGCCGAAGAGGGCGAAGCTGACCGAGCCCGAGCAGTCGTAGCCGTTGGAGTAGAAGGAGGCGTGGCCGCCGCCCCATATATAGGGACGGCCGATGATCGTGTTGGCGGCGTTAATGACGCCCTTGACCGCTTCCGGCGCGCCGGCTGGGGCGAGGGCGACGCCGGTGAGGAGGATCGAGGTGTCCGGGCCGCGGCTGTGGGCAAAGATCTCGGCGCGGCTGAGCGAGGAGGCGTGGGGGGTGGTGGTGCCGTTCGACCCCGCCGAGGCCGGCGGCAGCTTGCTCGGGTCGGCGGCGATTTCCGCCGCGGTGGGCGCGGGCGCGCTTTGCCCGGGATCGGCCGCGGCTTCCCGTTCGATCCGGTGTTGGGTGTGGAGCAGGGCGAGGCTGTCACCGATCGCCGTGGCCGCGTGGTTGCCGCCGGCGCTCATCCCAACTTGGCCGAGCGCAACCAGAACCGTCGCAAGTGCCGCCGTTGCTCCCATTGCCACTGCAAGACTACGGGGCCGTGAAACTCCTCCTCATCCCGCTGGCGATTCTCGCCTTCGTCATCTTCCTGCTGATCCTCGGGGCGATTGGCCTCGCAGTCGCCTTCGCCGTTCTCTACGTGCTGGGGAAGATCTGGCGGCTGGTCTCCGGTGCGGGCCGAGTCGGGAAGAGGCGGCGCGCCAAGGCCGAGTCGGTTTCCTAGCTCGGCGTCAAGGAAGGGATGGCGGGGCGACCACGCCCCCTGTGCGCGGCCGCAGCCATGTCCTCAGGGCCTGCCCGGCGTTAGCGCCTCGCGGTTAACCCCTGTAGGACGACCTCTATCGGCGAGCGGTGCCTTTTCCCATCCGCCGACTCTCGGGCGCGCTGGAGCTCGGTGGCGAGCTCTCCCACCTGTGCGCCGAAGTTCCCTACCTCTTTGGCTGCTTTGGCAAGACGACTTTTCCTCGCCTGCTTGGAGGAGGCGAGAGCGAGCCCACCGGCCGCGCCGGCGACTGCCGCGCCGCCAGCCACCAATGGCAGCTTCGCTTTGCTGATGACGGTGGCTTTTTTCATCGCGTTCGGCTTGCGCGGTTTCGAAGACGATTTCGCGCGTTTCGGCGCGGATCGTTTTTTCGGTTTGGTTTTCGTCTGAGCCATCGTTCCTCTCCTCGATCGTTCCCCCTATTGGCTCAGATACCCAATCCAATGCCCGCAAATCAGCAGGTATGGATGGGGGCGGCGCTCTTCACGACTTCGAAGGCGTTGCCGGGGATGCGCTTCAGCTGGTTGAGGTTCTCGTCGTCCCAGCGGCGGTCGCTGCTGCCGGAGAAGAACCAGTTGGAGCCGTTGTCGGCGACGATCAGCCCGTAGCGCTTCATCGCCAGCGCGATCGTTTTCGCGGCGCCGCTGAAGCTGCCGAGGCCGTAGCCCGGTTTGAGGCGCAGGCGTAGGCCCATCGGTGGCGCGCTCGGGTCCGAGGTGTCGCCGGCGCAGTGAGAGGCGGGGTGGACCCAGGCGTTGCGGGTGCTGTCGACGGTGACGCGGATCGCGTGGTCGAGGTGGCCGGCGGCGACTTCGTCGTAGCGGACCAGGCCGGGGAAGATCGGCAGCCCGGCGGCGTCGGCCGAGGTCCAGCCCTCGGGGCGCCGCGCCGCCGAGCGCAGGTCCCATTCGGTCCCCGAGTCGGCGTTCCAGTGCGGGCGTGACGGAGGGCCCTTGGCGACGTAGAAGGCGCGGTAGAGCTCATACAGCTTGCAGGCGGAGCGGTCGACGACGAGCACATGGCGATCGCCGTCGCTGCGGTTGCCGCCCTCGACCGGCGCGCGGGGCGGGACCGGGAACGGCCCCGGGTCGCTCTCGTCGCCGTAGGCCGTGTAATGGATCGGCAGCTTGCGCTGCCCGGCGCCGACGACCGAGTAGGGGAAGCCGTAAGGCCGCGGCGAGCCGAAGTCAGGGTGCAGATGGTCGCCCCCGTGGGAGTCGATGTAGGCGATGTAAGCCGCCGAGCGCGGGTCTCGCGGCGCTTTCGAGACGTCCTGGTTCCAGGCGGCCTCGGTCGGCAGCGACGCCGCCCGCGGCGAGAGCGACGCAGGCGGTTGCGGGAAAACGGAGCACGAGCCGAGCGTCGGGTAGGGGCCGACGGCGCTCGCCGAGGAGGCGAGGAGGGCCAGCCCGGCAACCACCGCCGCCAGGCCGATCGCCATAGCGGTGTTCCTTATCCGTGCATGACAACGAAAAGGAACACCGCTGTGGATCCGGGGCGCTTTCATCCTGCGTTTCCCGCGGGTCCCTCGCGCACGGTCAGCCGGCCGATCTCCATCTCCTCGACCTCGAGCCGCTTGATCGCCAGCCGCCCGATCGTTGCCCTGCCGATCGCCAGGCGGCCGACCGAGAGCCGCCCGATCGCGAAGCCGCCTACCGCCGCGGCGCCTACCGCCAGGGCGCCGATCGCGACGGCGCCACGCGCCTGGGCGGGAACGAGCTTGGTCATGTTCTCAACCTAGCGGGGTGCTCTCTGTGGTCAATGGACGGCGCTAACCGGCACCGACCCGGACGCCGCGCCGCTGTTGCGGTTGGTCGTCTCATCCGAGCGGGAACTGGATCGAACCAGTGAAAAGCCGCTGGATCCGGGCCGGTGCCGTCGTCGGTTGATTTACCCCCGCACCCGGTGCAAAAAAACGAGCCCCCGGGTGACGGCCTGATCGCGAGACCGCGAAAAAGCACCTTGGGGGTGCTTTTTTACGGTCTCGGCTCGGCGGTGCCGTAGATCGCCCGCAGCCAGGTGTCGACGAGGACGTCGATCACGCGGTCCTCCTCTAGCGCGGGGGACTCGTCGGCGAAGCTGGCGTACTGGACGCGCTCGTTCATCTGCACGAGGGCGATCGCGAGGTCGCGGGCGGGCTGTCCGGGCGGGGCGGCGCCGCGGGCGCGCTCGGCCTCGATCACCGCGGTGACATCGGCAACCCAACCCTCCATCACCTGCGTCCAGAGCTGGCGAGCTTCCTCGTTGGTCGTGCGCAGTTCGGCCGCCGCCAGCACTACCGCCCGCCGCGAGCGGAAGGCGGCGTAGAGATCCTCAAGGCCTTGGCGCAGGCCGGTGCGCGCGTCGCCCTGGGCCAGCGTTGCCAGTGCCTGCTCGCGACTGCCGGCCGCGGCGGCGACGAGGCGGTCGACGATCGTCAGCACCACGGCGTCCTTGGAGGGGAAGT
>DASSNA010000263.1:0-2099 GCA_035688445.1 Solirubrobacterales bacterium
CTCCTCGCCGACCCCGCACGGGATCAACATCTTCGCCAAGCAGGGGGCGCCGGTGGTCGCCGTCAACGACGGCGTCATCCGCAAACTTGGCCACTCGGCAAAGCTCGGCAACTTCATCGTCCTCGAAGACACCTACGGCAACCGCTACACCTACGCCGAGCTGGGCGACCTGGTCCGCAACCACCGCTTCGTGGTTACGCCGACCGGTAAGGAGAAGCGGCTCCCGGTCGAAAGCCAGGACCTGCGGCCGCGGCTGCGCGCCTACCCCGGTCGCACCGAGGGCGAGGGCGAAGGAGGCAGCAAGGCCGAAGGCAAGCAATTGCAGGCGGCGATCACCGCCAGCGGCGAGGGCACGCTGAAGCCCGGCTCGAAAGTGATCGCCGGCACGATGCTGGCCCGGGTCGCCGCCGGCGAGGAAGGCATCGACCCCCACGTCAACTTCTCGATCCGCCCCGCCGGTAAAGGTGCTCCGCGGATCGACCCGAAGCCGATCCTCGACGGCTGGAAGCTGCTCGAAGCGACCGCGATCTACCGCGCCAAGGGCAAGAGCCCGTTCGCGAAGCTGAGCGGCGCCGGCGTCCTGCTGCTCTCCAAGGAAGCGCTGCAGAAACGGGTCCTCGACGACAAAGGGCTCTCGATCTACGAATGCGGGCGCGAAGACATCGCCAGCGGCAAGATCGACCGCCGCGTCCTCGCCATGCTCGAGTACCTGCGCGCCAAGGGCTTCACGCTGACGATCACCTCGCTCGAGTGCGGCCACGGCCTCCTCACCTCCTCGGGCAATGTCTCCGAGCACTCGACCGGCGACGCCGTCGATATCGCTGTGATCGACGGGGTGCCGGTGACCGGGCACCAGGGTCCGGGGACGCTCGCCGACCAGCTGATCAAAGACGTCCTGCAGCTACAGGGAACGATGCACCCGCACCAGGTGATCTCGCTCGAGGACCTGCCCGGCGAAACCAGCTTCGCCCTGCCCGACCACTACGACCACGTCCACGTCGGCTACCACCCGATCGAAGGCGGCGGCCCGGAAGCCCAGTTCAGCGCCCTGCTCAAACCCGAGCAGTGGCAGCGGCTGATCGGCCGTCTCTCCGAAATCGAAAACCCGAACGTGCCGGTGCACCCCTCCAAGTACGCGGAACCGGATCGCACCAACGGCGGCCTCTCAGCCGGCGGCGGCGACTGAGTTCTGGCCCAGCTATTCGGATTCGTGCAGTTCGACTTTGCCGGCCCGCTGCCGCTGGCCGACGGCCGCTACCTGGCCCGCGCCGGCGATAGCGGCGAGGAGAGCGTTCTCGTCCTGCAGCAGCTCGGCGCGCCGCCGCTCGGGCGCCGGAAGCGTCGAGTTAGAGGTACCGCGGAGCCCGAGCCGGCGCCGCTGGCCCTTAGCCGGGTAACGGCGATCCGCGCCTTCTCCCCTTTCGAGAGTGAGGAGGAGGCGGCACGCTGGCTCGACGAGGTCTGCGAGGCAGAGGACACCGTCGACGTCCTCGTCAGCGAAGGAATCGGCCTGCTGAACCGAGCCCTGCACGCGCAAGCGGTCGCAGCGGCGGACCCGGCCTCGCGCCGCGCCCTCGCCCCAGAGGGCGCCGAGCGGGTGTTGATCGGCTTCGGCAGCGGCGAGGAGACCGCCTCCGGCCGCTTCCACGACGCCCGCCAGATCGACTCTTCCCCCCGCGGCTCACGCCGCCGCCAGCGCGAGCAGGACCTGCACCCCCAAGAACGGGTCGCCGCCGTCCTCCGCGGCCGCGAGCAGCTTGACGCCTGCGAGACCCTCCTCCTCCGCGCCCGCGCCGACCTCGACGCCAGCCGCAATCGCGAGGCAGCACTACAACTGCGAGTAGGCCTAGAGGCACTCCTGATTGAGCTCAAAGGCGCCCTCACCGATCCTGGACACGAGAGCGACATGGGAACCCTTCAGGAGCGCAAAGGCGAGGTAGGCGCCGCAGCTAACGCTGCACTTGAGGGTGAGATCACCGACCAGCAAAAAACGCAAGTGGAGGAATTGCTGAAAACCTGCGAGCGCGTGCTACGTCGCCGCAGAGTGCTCCGCGGCTGATGGGCGGACGGGGAGGACCCGTAGGAGCCTCCCCAAATTG
>DASSNA010000030.1:0-5906 GCA_035688445.1 Solirubrobacterales bacterium
AGCCATGGTTTGGGGTGATCCCGAGATCCGCTCGCGCAGATCGACGTTGCGCCTGACGTACCAACCAGACGCAAATAGTGCTGCGTGAACTCTGTACTCCCAAGCCGCACCTTTTGACAACTTAGCCATCTAGCGACTCCGCTCCGTTCTGGGCCTCGTGCGCTGAGCAGCATCTCTCACTGCTGCGAGTAGCTCCTCTTGATGGAGAGGGGCTGGGCCGCTGCTTTGACCAAGTCCAATGCGAGTCCCAACAGGATCTCGAAACTCTCGGGAGTCCAAGAGTGCTCCATCGGATCCGTGATTGCCGCTAACTAGCTGCCCCGCCGTCATGGTGTCCCTTGCGGTCACTAGAGAATCTTTCTTGATCACAACGAACCGATGGTTGCGTGCCCCATCAAAGATCGGCTCCACACGGACTATCTGCTGCTTCTCGAGCGCCCCATAGTCAGTTGCAATGGGTTCCGCGCTGCCAGCCGCCCCCTTCTCGATCAGGGCATTGATAAAGCTGATCGGATCATGGAGGCGATTGGTTGCATGGTGTTGAGCGAATTGGAAAGAGGCGATCACTAAGCGGACCTGATCCAGCTCGTCTGGAAGATCATCCTTAGCGACTCCGAAGCCCTTAAGCCGCGGAGTAAACGAAAATTTTGCAGTTCGCCCGTCGCTCGTCACGATCTCGGTTTGCTCAATGATGCCCTGCTCGACCGCGAACCGGACAAGCTCAGGGGAAGCAGACTCAATGCTGTCCGAGGGGCGTCCCTCAAGCGCGTGGAGCTCACTCAACAGGGAAACCAAGCCTTCCTTGACCTCAACCGGCAATCGCCCTAGCGCATCAGCAGTGCGCTCAATACTGTCTCCCCAGAGATACTCGTTGTAGTAGAGGTCCGTTTCGACGTCAGAGACATACCTGCTTTTTACAAGTCCCACCGCCACCGCTAGCTCAAGTCCCTGTGGCCCTGCTTTCTCCCCCAGGCCATGCTCAGTACAACGCTGGACGATTTCGTCCTTCGTGCGAGGCAGCTCAGAGCACATCTCTAAGGCGAGCAGGGCTGCCTGCTCATCCGGCCCGGGACCGAGGGCCACCCAAACGGTCGCGATTATGCCCATGACGTCGGCCTCGTCGATGGCTAATGGAAGCACGGAGACTGGTTGACCAGCCGGGTTTCGCTCGACTCGGAGACCGCCTGCCGCCTCCAGTGCAGGCAGGGCGATGCTTGTCATCTCTGGCCCGCTCATTCCGGCATCGGAGGCGAGCTTTGCGAGAGCGGATACGGGGTACGTCTCCAACATCCGCAGGCGCCCGAGAAGATCCCCCGCTCGGCCGGCGTGGGCCGTCGCGCCCATACGACCGATGGCGTTTGCGTCATACCGCCTCAGGTGTTTCCAAGCACTGAAGATCCAGCGCCCTGATATCGGCTGGTCACCATTTCCCTGCATCTTTGCGTCTGAAGAATGGCAGACGGAAACTAATCAGAGGCTATCTAGATACTGATTCGTCTCGTGCGCGGCGCACATGGGCATGTCCTTCCAGGGCGGGCGGCAATTGAGATGGCCAACGCCCACCCGGTTCGTCCTGCCCTGTTTGAGCCCCGGTTACCCCGCCTTCTCCTCCACTGGCACCGGATCGAGGTCGAAGTCGCGGCCCAGACGCAGCTGGCAGTAGCGCTTGGTCCAGTCGTCGTTGATGCGGTCGGACTGGCGCTTCATTCGGGGCTCGAACTCGAAGCCTTCGGGGCAGGAGAGGTCGAGGCGATCGAGGAGGTGGAGGGTGCTGGTCTCGTAGTCGGCGGCGAAGTTCTCGTAGAGGACTAGGACCGGTTTGATCCCCGAGTGCTCGAAGAAGGCGTCCCAGGAGGCCTCTTCGATTAGTAATTGGTCGAGGAGGTGGTCTATCGCCCGGTAGTGGAAGCGCAGCTGGGGCCGGTGCTCCTCGATGAAGGCTTGGTACGGCGCGCCGTTGCCCTCTACTGACCCGGCCTCGGCGCCGGCGTGGTCTTCGCGCCAGGTCGCGGTCTGCACCGCCTTCCACAGTGAGACCGCCTGGCGCACCTTGTTGGCGCGGACAACGCGGACGAAGGTGAGGTCGGGGAAGACGGTGGGGAGGAGCTCGGCCAGCGGCACGTCGCGGTAGGCGGGGATGTTGCGAAGGAGGCTGACGAACTCGCCGAAGTAGCCCCACATCAGCTTCGCCCCGAAGACGCCGTTAGGCGTCGTCCCGGTCTCGAAGGCCCACTGCAGGTAGCGGTCGTAGGCGGCGCGGCTCCACAGCGGCGAGCGGGGTGGGGGGTCGCTGCCGACGCTGCGCTCGCCGAGGTGGTCGCGGATCGACTGGTCTTCGACGCCGAGGAAGTATTCCTCCGGCCGCCGCGGGCGGCCGCTGTGGCGGAGCGCCTCGAAGTACTCCTCGGGGCGGCCGGCGACGCCGGTCTCCTCGAGCGCGTGGCAGACCAGGGTGCTGCCGCTGCGAGGCGTGGCACAGACGAGATAGGAGCGATCGGGTTGCGCTTGGTCAGTCACAATTTCCTAACTATCCTTATCAACAAAGATATAAACAGGCGGGTCTCGCTAGTCTGAGAGGAGCTTGCAGCCACCCAACATCCTCTACATCCACTCCCACGACACCGGCCGCTACGTCCAGCCCTACGGCTATCAGGTGCCGACCCCGAACATCCAGATGCTGGCCGACCAGGGGGTGCTGTTCCGCAAGGCCTTCTGCGCCGCCCCGACCTGCTCCGGCAGCCGCGCCAGCCTCCTCACCGGCCTCTACTGCCACAACAACGGCATGCTCGGCCTCGCCCACCGCGGCTGGCAGCTGAACGACTACGGCCAGCACTGGGTCCACACCCTGCGCCGGGCCGGCTACCGCTCGATCCTGATCGGCGAGCAGCACATCTCCCTCGACCCGGGAGTGATCGGCTACGACGAGATCGTCCCCGTCGACCAGAACCACGCCTCCTTCGTCGCGCCGCTGACGATCAAGACGCTGCGCGAAGCGCCCGCCGAGCCGTGGTTCATGTCGGTCGGCTTCTTCGAGACCCACCGCGAATTCTCCGCCCCGACCTCGGTCCGCGACACGCTCTACTCGCTGCCGCCGGCCAACCTGCCCGACACCCTGGCGACCCGCCGCGACATCGCCGCGTTCAAGGCCAGCGCCCGCTCGCTCGACCAGGGGATCGGCGCCGTCCTCCACGCGCTGCACGACTTCGGCCTGGTCGAGAACACGCTGGTGATCTGCACCACCGACCACGGCATCGCCTTCCCCGGTGCCAAGGCGACCCTCTTCGACCGCGGCATTGGCGTGCTGATGATCGTCCGCGGCCCCGGCTTCACCGGCGGCAAGGTGATCGACGCCCCGGTCAGCCACCTCGACGTCTACCCGACCCTCTGCGACCTCTCCGGCGCCGAGCACCCCGACTGGCTGCAGGGCACCTCGCTGATGCCGCTGGTGCGGGGGGAGGTCGAGAGCCTCCACGACGCGATTTTTGCCGAGACCACCTACCACGCTGCCTACCAGCCTCACCGGGCGATTCGGACCGATCGTTGGAAGTACATAAGGAGATTTGACGAATACCCGCATCCGGTGCTCGCTAACTGCGACGACAGCGACACCAAGGATCTCCTGGTCGAGGCGGGATGGGGCGAACGGGAAGTGGCCGAGGAGCAGCTCTACGACTTGGTGCTGGACCCGCAGGAGGGGCGCAACCTCGCCTATGAGCCGGCGCAGGCGGAGGTCGCGGCGGAGCTGCGCGGGCGGCTCGAGGCGTGGATGCAGGAGACCGACGACCCGCTGCTGGAGGGGCCGGTGGCGCCCCCCGTGGGGGCGATCGTCAACGAGCAGTGGCAGGTCTCGCCCGACGACCCGGTGCGGATCGTCACGGCCGACTCCACGGCCGCTCCATCCAGGTGAGGCAGGTCCAGCCGGGGATTGGGTTGCCGAGCGGGTCGAGGCTCTCGCCGTGGGCGAAGACCGAGAGGCCGCAGTTGTGCGAGCCGAGGTTCCAGACCCCCGCCGCCATCGGCGCCTCGAAGCTCTCGCCGAGGACCGAATCGAGGAGGAAGAAGCGGGTGAAGATGCCGTGGGTGACGAGCAGGGGTAGCTCCCCGTCGCCGCCGGACTCCAGCTCCGCCTTCAGCCGCCGCACCCGCGCGACCGCCTCCTCGAAGCTCTCGCCCGAGGTCAGCTCACCGGCGTAGTCGATCTCCTCGGGCTGGAGCCCCACCGCCTCGCCGACCGCCCCCGCGGTTTCCCGCGCCCGCCGCAGCGGGCTGCTGAGCAGCCGCGTCACCCCGTGCTCGCGCAGGCCGGCGCCGGCGGCGTGGGCCTGCTCGAGTCCCTTCTCGGTCAGGCGGTCGCCGTCGGAATGAGCCGCCGGCTCGCCGCTGCGGGCGGCGTTGTGGACCGACTCGCCGTGGCGGAGGAGGAGCGCCCTCATTCCGCCGCGGGCGCCGCGCCGGCGACGACGTTGACGAAGTTCTCCAGGTGCCGGGTGGTCCAGCACTCGAAGGCGCCGTCGCAGTAACGCTCGTAAGCGGCCATCACCGAGTCGCCGTAGTTCCAGTAGAGCTTTGGCTCGGGGTTGAGCCAGAAGAGGCGGCCGGCGCGCTCGGCGACCTGGGCGAAGACCTCGGCGTGGGGCTCGCGGCCGTTGGTGCGGGCATCGCCGAGCACGATCACGGTCGAGCGCGGGTCGAGTTCGTCGGAGATCTCGGTCAGGAACTCGAGCCAGACGCGGCCGTAGTCGGTGTAGCCGGAGACGTCGGCGACACCGCCCTCGCTGGAGATTTTCTGGGCGACCGCGGCGAAGTCGCGCTCGTGCTCGAAGACGTCGGTCACCTCGCTGATCCGCTCGATGAAGACGAAGCTGCGCAGTTTGCGGAACGAGTCGTGGAGGGCGTGGAGGACGGAGAGGAAGAAGACGCTGGCCGAGGTGACCGAGGTGGAGACGTCGCAGAGGACGTAGATCTCGGGACGCCGCGGCCGCTTCGGCCGGTAGCGCAGCCGCAGCGGCACGCCGCCGGTCTCCAGGGAGGCGCGCATCGTCCGCCGCACATCGACCATCTGACCCTTCTTGCGGCCGCGCTGCTCGTGGCCGAGGGTGGCGAGCCGGCGCTTCATCTGCGAGACGGCGCGGTGGACTGCGGCGAGGTCCTGGGTCGGGCTGGTCGGCAGCGCCCGGTCGAGCTCGGCCAGCGGCCGCGAGGGGGGGAGGGTCTCGGTCCGCTCAATCAGATCGCGCTCGAGCTCGCGCCGCAGGTGGCGCTCGAACCCAGTCAGCTGGTCGCGGTCGATCGGCGGTCGCTCGCTGCCGTCCTCGGCCGGCGGCTGCGAGCCGGCGGTGAGGCCGAGGGTGCGGCGGATCCGCTGCACGTCGACCCCGACCACGCCCGAGCCCTCGCCGCGGCCGAAGGCGGCGATCGCGAGCTGGGCGAGGTCGCGCATCCGGTCCTCGTCGCCGTCCGCGATCGCCTCGCGGATCGCCTCGCTCAGCTCGTCCATGTCGAAGCGCTCGCCGGTGCCGGCCGGCGGGCCGCCCTCGGCGTGCTCGGTGACGTCCCGCTGCACCGCCTCGGCCTCGGCGGTGCGGAAGAAGTAGCGCTCGAAGAGCAGCTCGAAGACGCGGCGGTCGTCCTGGGACTTGGCGATCGTCGCCGCCAGCGCCTCGCGGAAGTCGGCGCGCGAGGTCCAGTCGACCTCGGAGAGCGCGGCGAAGGCGTCGAGCATCTCCGAGGTCCCGACCGCGACCCCCTCTCTGCGCAGCTCCTCGCAGAAGCCGAGCAGCTTCGCCGCCATTCCGGGCGGCCCGGCGTCAGCCTTTGGTCCGTAGGGGGTCGGCAAGTTTCACCCCGACGCGCTCGGCAACCAGGTCGATGTCGGTGCGGTGCTTGACGATGATCGACATCGACTG
>DASSNA010000270.1:0-8918 GCA_035688445.1 Solirubrobacterales bacterium
ACCACCGCTACATAGGTCCCAATCACGAGACCTGCGAGCCTAGTCTGCGACGGCGGCCTCTGTCCTCGATCCGTAGTCCCCCACCTCCACGCGGCGGAATCGACCCGAGGACAGCAGTGGCGTGCGGTCCTACTGTCGGGCTATGACCGCACTGACGATCCTTCTCGCAGACGGCACCTGGGAGCACCGCATGGGCGACTGGGGCATCGGCTGGTTGGTCGTCATGGTCCTGGCGATGGTCCTCTTCTGGGGGCTGTTGATCGCCGCAGCCGTGTGGCTGGCCCGTTCGTACACCAGCGGACAGCGCTACAGCCACCCCCGAGACCCAAGCGAGGTCCTCGATCGCCGCCTCGCCAGCGGAGAAATTTCTAGCGCGGAATACCGAGAGCGACGTGAACTGCTGAGCAAATGATGGGCGTAACTGGGCTCGAACCAGTGACCTCCGCCTTGTCGAGGCGGCGCTCTCCCAACTGAGCTATACGCCCGGGAAAGCGGAATCTAGCAGCGGCTGGCGGGAGGCTGGTCGGTCGTCTACAAGGGCTAAAGGTTCGCTTGCAACGGTCGATGCAATCGGTGCAACTTTTACGACCCTCGAGTGTTTGTTGAGGGCGTACTTCAAAACTTGAGGACCGACGAGCCAGGGACTTAGAACTCTTTGGTGGTACGTCCTTCGGAAACAAAGGGCCCCAGCTGGGGCCCTTTTCCGTTCTGGCGCGGAGACGGGCTCAAACGTGCTCGCTCGGCAGGTGCCAGCGGCGCGGCGCGATCAGCTCATCGATCTCCGCCGGCCCCCAGGACCCCGGCTCGTACGGGATCACCGGCGGCGGCCCCTCGAGCACGGGCTGAGAGACCTCCCACAGCCGCTCGATCGCCTCGGAGCTGGTGAAGAGCGTGCGGTCGCCGACCATGACGTCGTGGATCAGCCGCTCGTAGGGGTCGAGTGCCTCCTCCGGGCCGCCGAAGGTGTCGGCGTAGCTGAAGCGCATGTGGGCCTCGCCGAGCTCGATCCGCGGCCCCGGCACCTTGGCGAGGAATGAGGCGGAGATGCTGCCGGGGTCGCCGAGCTCGAAGGTGAGGTGGTCGTGGCCGAAGGACTCGGCGACGTTGCTGCAGTCGAGCGGGAACATCCGCCGCGGCGGGTTCGAGTAGGCGATCGTCAGCAGGTGGCGGCTCTCGGCCAGGCGCTTGCCCGAGCGAAGGTAGAAGGGCACGCCCTCCCAGCGCCAGTTGTCGACGAAGGCCCTGACGGCAACGAAAGTCTCGGTATCGGAGTCGGCGGCGACCCCGTCCTCGTCGCGGTAGCCCTCGTACTGGCCGCGGACCACGTCGCCGGGCCGCAGCGCCGGCATCGACTCGAAGACCTTCTCGCGCTCCACCCCCAGCGCTTTCGGCTCCAGCGAGGTCGGCGGCTCCATCGCGACGAAGCCGAGCACCTGGAAGAGATGGGTAACGATCATGTCGCGGAAGGCACCGGTTTCCTCGTAGAAGCTGCCCCGCATCTCAATCGAGAGCGTCTCGGGGACGTCGATTTGGACGTGGTCGATGTGGTTGCGATTCCAGACCGGCTCGAACATGCCGTTGGCGAAGCGCAGCGCCAGCAGGTTCTGCACCGCCTCGCGGCCCAGGTAGTGGTCGATGCGGAAGATGCAGTGCTCGGCGAAGACCGAGTGCAGCTGGCGGTTGAGCTTGCGAGCCGAGTCGAGGTTGGTCCCGAACGGCTTCTCGGTGATTACCCGCGCGCCCTCGCCGAGCCCGTGGGCGCCGATCTGCTCGACGGTCCCCGCCATCGCCTGCGGCGGCAGCGAGAGGTAGAAGAGCAGCTGCGCCTCGCCGCCGAGTTCCTCCCGCGCCCGGGCGATCTCCTCCGCCAGCGCGTCGAGACCCTCCCCCACGCCGGCAAAACGCAGCGAGGCACCGAAGCGCTCCCATGCCTCGCCGTCGTCGGAGTTGCGGCTGGAGCCGCCGACCGATTCGCGCGCCAGCTCCCGGAACTGCTCGGTCTCGATTGGACGGCGGGCGGTGCCGATAATCCGGAAGCGCTCCGGCATCAACCCCACCTGGGCGAGGTGGAACATGCCCGGGAGCAGCTTGCGCTTGGCGAGGTCGCCGGTCGCGCCGAAGAGGACGATCACCTGGTCCTCGGGTACCGCCACGGCGGCCTTTCCCTCGCTCATCATTCTCAGCCTATGCTGCCCTGCGATGGCGCTTGCCGAAACCGATAACGGCGTCCCCTATGACCCCGCGGCGCTCGACCGCGCGGAGCGCCGCTTCTGGCGCGAGATCTGGGAATCGGTACCGAATGAGGTCGCCGGAGAGCGCGGAATCGTACTGAGGCAATTCGGTCAGGTTCAGGCACAGGTCGTCAGGGACCTTCCCGAAGCGCGGATGCTGAACCTAGTCCTCGGCGCCGCCGAGGATGCCGAGCGGGGCGGTGAAGGATTGGGGGCGGCTGCGGCCTGGTCGGCTGAGCAGGGCGTCGCCTCCTACGTCCCCGTCACCCCCGGCCTAGCCGGAACCGCCGCAGCCGAAAGGTGGTTGCGAGAGAACGGCTTCGAGCCCGGCTACTCCTGGATGAAGTTCGTCCGCGACGCCCACCCGCCTCGCTTCCCGGCACCGGAGGGGGTCGAGGTGAGTGAGGTGACGTCGCCAGATGAAGAGCCCTTCGGGATGATCGCCGCGACCGGCTTCGGCATGTACCCCTGGGCCGCCGACTTCTTCGCCCATCTGCCAGGACGGGAGAGCTGGCGCTGCTACGTCGCCAAGGTGGACGGCGGAGCCCAGGGATGCGGGGCGATGCTGATCGATGAAGGAATCGCCGAGTTCGGGATCGGGGCGACGCTGGAAGCGGCCCGTGGCCGGGGCTGCCAGACCGCGCTGTTGCGCCGGCGCATCCTCGATGCGGCCGAGGCCGGCTGCCACACCCTCTTCGTCGAGACCGGCGAGCGCGTTCCAGACCGACCCTCGGCCAGCTACCGCAACATCCTTCGCGCTGGCTTCGCCGAGGCGTACCTGCGGCCGAACTGGCAGCGCAGCTCTGTCTAGTACTCGCTGTCACGCGGACGGCGATCCCTTTCTGAACTCCCGTTCCGGCCTCCCCGTAGGCCCAGGCAGCAAGCAACCCCAAGAAAGGCAGGATCCGATGTCCTCCAAGCGTGTCTCGGCCCTCCTCGTAACCGCCGCCCTGGCGGCGACGATGACGATCGGCCTCCTGGCGGCGCCAGCGCAGGCCGCCCTCCGGCACATCGACGGCACCGTAGTGTCGAAGAACGCCGACAACCAGACCTTCCGCATCACCACGCAGAGCGGCAACCGCGTCCGCATCCGCGTCAACGCGGGCACCGTCTTCCAGCGCATCCCCGGCGGCTTCAAAGGCCTCCACACCGGCATGAGCATCGAGGTCGAAGCTCAGCCGACCGACAGCGGTCTACTCGCCAAGCACGTCGAGACGCGCGGCGGTGGCGGCGGTGGCGGTGAAGACGACAACGGTGGCCATCACGGTGGCCACAACGACGGACCGAACCACACCTAAGCCTGGGAATACCTGAGTAGGGACTGGCGGCAACGCCAGTCCCTTGAAAAATCTGGGTTACTTCAAGTCGGCGTTGGCGAGGAGGAACTGCATAATCACGACCCTCGCTTTCGCCAGTTCCTCACCGCTGCGCTCCGCCCGCTCGGCGCTGCGCTCACCCACCTCAAAGAGTTCGTACATGGCGCGATCGAGGATCTTGGAGATTTCCTGCCATCCCTCGCGGTCGACGGCCAGAGGGGTTCGGCTCAGGTGCCTATCGTGGCCGTCGAAGCCGCGATTGAGGAGTCCCTGCCGGACCTCTTCGGAGACCACGCGGAGAATGTCCAGGGTGAGGAACTGGCCGTCCCGAGGGTCGACTTCCTCCCATTCCTCCGTCGTGAACATCGGGCGTTTGGTGAGGCGGTAGATGTGCTCGGTGCGGCCACCGTGCCGCACTTCTTCCTGCAGTTCCACGCAATCCAGCTCCCGCAGCACTTTGATGTGGTGCGAGGTGAGGTTGAGGCTGACGTTGTCGAGCTGCCTGGCGATGCGGGAAGGGCTGCTCGGTCCCTCGATGAGGACGTTGAGGATGTCGACCCGCGTCGGGTGCGCGAGCGCCTTGATCATCCGCTGGTCGAGAAGAGATGGACCGTCTTTCCCCACGCTGCTTCTGCAAGTTAGCCGCTCAGCGGCTTTGGTCTGGCGCCATGCAGACACTCGCCCGAGACTGCGGAACCCCGGCAGGACCTCCGAAGAGACCCCCAGATGTTCCCGATTCCGGACAGGACACCCGAGTTCGAATACCGCCTGGTCAAGGTGCTCGAACATCCAGTTCGAATTGGTTTTCTAAAACTCCTGGCCGGGCGCGGCACGCTTAGCGCCATTGAAGCCCGGGACTGCCTCGAAAACGGCCTGCCACTAAGCAAGGTCACCTACCACGTACGGGTGCTCAACCAATTCGGCCTCGTCGAAGCAGCCGGTCAGCCCGACCCCGACCGCGGTGTCCCTTTCCGCTCCACCCCCAACGGCCAGCTGGCCCTGGCGGCGCTAGGGCACTCGCCGCAGGAGGGAAGCTAGGCAGCCGCGCCGCGCGTCTGCGGCGAGGGAAGCCGCTCGAGGAGATCGGGCGGCAGGCGCTTACTGGCAGACCAGATCTCGATCGCGACGATCTCGTCGCTCGAAGCATCGTGGTCGATCAACCCCCACTCAACCTCCTCGCTAACGACCTCGGCCGCTTCGCCAGTGGGAACCCAGGCGATGTCTGCATCCCTGTCGTAGTAGGCAAACCTGTCGCTCATCGCCTCAATTTACCTCCCGTTGGCACTTGGCTTGCCTTTTGCGTTCTCGCATCGGCCACGCACTCACGATTCGTGCTGTCCTTCGATTTCCTCCCACAGGACAGTCGTAGATGACAACAAAGCGACGTCCACTAACCAAAGCTCCTTCGACCCGCCAATCTGCATCCCCTCGATTTATGCGCCGGTTCCGATGGCCAACTTCGACTACCTCCTCAATCACAGACCTCGTCAGTCCTCGCTGACGGATGCGCAAGGTCGCATGCTCCGTCCAGATGAAATGGTCGATCGCCATTCATGGACAAGTCCTGCGAAAGCAAATCTCCCCCTTAACGCCCCAGAGCCAAAGGCGCCTACCAGAATCGAACTGGTGTAAACGGCTTTGCAGGCCGCTGCGTAGCCACTCCGCCAAGGCGCCGAGAGACGGAGGAAGCCTAGCGTTGCTCAGGCGGATTCGTGCGGCGGGGTTGGGCTACTGCTCGTAGCCCTCGACGGTGCCGCCGTCGCGCATGCTGGCGTCGTCTGGGTCGTCGCCGGCCTCGCGCAGGGAGCGGCGCTGGCGGAGGTAGTCCCAGGCCTTATCGAGCTGGAGTTGCAGCTCCTGGAGGCGGGCGTGCTCGTCGTCGTCGAGGCCCTCGCCCTCGTGGCGATGGAGGAGCGTCTCCTCCTCTTGGACCAGTTGATCGATGCGGGCTAGTACCTGCTGGTCGTCCATGCTGAGGAGCCTACCCGCTCGGCAGCGGCCTACGCGCCGGAGGACTCGAGCACGCGGAACTCGATCCCCGCCTTCTGCAGCCGGGCGAGCAGGGCGTCGCCCATAGCGACGGCGGTAGTCAGCTGCCCGGAGCGCTCCGGCAGCTCGTCGAAGGCGAGGCAGAGGCCGGACTCGGCGAGCATTTTCGAGGTCTCGCCATAGCCGGGGTCGCCGCCGCTGACCTCGGTGACGACGCGCTTGCCGCCCCCCTCGCCGACGAAGGTGACCTTGAACCAACTGCGCTCGCGCTGGGCCTCGTCTGGCCCCTCCCCCGGCGCTTTCATCTTCAGCAGCAGCTTGCGGGTCGGCGGCAGCTGCGCCAGGAGGCCGACGGTGCCGACGCCGCCGGCAATCGCGCCGACCGTGGCGAGGTGCTTGGCGACCATGTGGTGACCGTAGGTGAAGTTGGGGCCATAGCGATCGAGGCCGGCGGCAGAGCGGCGGATGATGGCGCCGTCGATCGTCGGCAGCGGCACCGTCCAGCCGCCGAGGCTCTCGTCGTGGTGGATCCGCGCCGGGGCGGAGTGGACCTCGCGGCCGGCGGGGCGCTGCTCCAAGCGGCGGCGCTCCTTGGCGGCGGCGAGCGTCTGCCGGGCGCGGCCGAAGCCGTTGATCGCCGAGTGGTAGGTGCCGCCGGAGAAGCGGGCATTGCTCCTGGCGTAGCCGTTCACCTTCAGCGGCACCCCCTCGGGCAGCTGCTGGACGGTGAAGTAGGCGCCGAGGTCGTGGGGGATCGAGTCGAAGCCGCAGCAGTGGACGATCCGGGCGCCGCTCTTCTCTGCCTCGGCGTGGTGGTCGACCCAGACCCGGTCGACGAACTCGGGCTCGCCGGTGAGGTCGACGTAATCGGTGCCGGCGGCGGCGCAGGCGGCGACGAGCGGCTCACCGTGGAGGGCGTAGGGCCCAATCGTGGTGATGACAACCCGGGTCGACTCCGCGGCCTGGCGCAGCGCCTCGCGGTCGGCCGCGTCGGCGACTATCACGTCGGGCTTCGGCGCCTCGGGCGCGTTAGCGGCGAGACGAGCGGCGACGGCGTCGAGCTTGGCGCCGTTGCGCCCGGCGATCGCCCAGCGCAGCGTCGCCGGCCCATGGGTCGCCAGGTAGTCGGCGGTTAGCCCCCCGGTGAAGCCCGTCGCCCCAAAAAGAACCACGTCGTATGGGCGCGAGGCCTCCATCTGCGGCATTCTCTCAAGAGTTCCAAATCGGTGCCCGCGGGAGACCGCACTTGGAACGGGCGCCGCAGACGACCAGTCAACGACCACGACGCCCGTTGCAAGGGCGCAATTACAACGTTCCTCATTTGACAGATGTCAGGTCTGAGTCAAAGAAATAGAGATGCGGACAAGCGAGGATTCCCGCAAATTGCAGGAAAATCGCAGCTCAGCGACTTTGGTGCAGCCTGCGAAGCGCGCACCGACAGGGACCTCTCCGACGCCCAGAAGCTGCACGCTTTCTCGGTCGAGCACTTCCGCGAGTTCTGGGGCCTGTTCCTCGAGTGGGCCAACCCCCTGCGCTCCGGCGACCCCGATCCGGTCTGCACCGACGAGCGCTGCGAGACGGCAACTTTCTTCCCAAACCTGCGCCTGAGCTACGCCGAGAACCTGCTGGAGGCGCGGACGCCGGAGCAGGACGAGCGGGTTGCGGTGGTCGCGCGGCACGGCGACGGCTCGCGCCAAGAGCTAACCCGCCGCGAGCTGCGAGAGCAGGTGCGCGCCCTGGCAGCCCACCTGCGGGCGCTTGGGATCGGCCCGGGCGACCGCGTCGCCGCGATCGCCACCAACGCCCCCGAGGCGATGATCGGCGCGCTGGCGGTGGCAACGGTCGGCGCGACCTTCTCCAGCGCCTCCCCGGAGATGGGCGCGGCGGCAACCCTCAGCCGCTTCCAGCAGCTCTCGCCGAAGCTGCTGCTGGCGAACTGCGCTGGCGACAAGGTCGAGGAGGTGGCTGCGTCCCTCGACGTGCCCGTGTACCAGCTTGCCGACCTGCTGGCCAAGCCGCCCGCCGAGCCGCTGCCGCAGGGCTGGCAGCGCTTCCCCTTCAACCACCCTCTCTTCATCCTCTTCACCTCCGGCACCACGGGAGCACCGAAGTGCATCGTCCACGGCGCCGGCGGCACCCTGCTCGAGCACCTCAAGGAGCACCGCCTCCATTGTGACCTGAGCCCGGAGGACACCCTCTTCTTCCAAACCAGCGCCGCCTGGATGATGTGGAACTGGCAGCTCTCGGCGCTGGCCTGCGGCAGTCGCGTCGTCGTCTACGACGGCCCGCTGGCCGAACCCGGCACGCTCTGGCAGATCGTCGCCGAGGAGGAGGTCACCGTCTTCGGCACCAGCCCGCCCTACCTGCAGCTCTGCGAGGACAGCGGCTACTCACCGCGGCGCCAGGCGCCAGCACCGGCCCTGCGCTCAGTTCTCTCGACCGGCTCGGTGCTGCGCGACTGGCAGTACGACTGGGTTGCCGAGGAGGTCGGGCCGGTGAAGCTGCAATCGATCTCCGGCGGCACCGACATCATCGGCTGCTTCCTCCTCGGCCATCCCAACCTGCCGGTGCGGCGGGGGATGCTCCAGTGCCGCAGCCTCGGCCTCGACGTGCAGGCGCTGGCGACGGAGGCGACGCCGTCGGACTCCCCCGTCGGCGAGCTGATCTGCCGCAACCCGTTCCCCTCGCGGCCACTCGGCTTCCTTGGTGACGAGGACGGCAGCCGCTTCCACGACGCCTACTTCGCCCAGAACGAGGGGGTTTGGACCCACGGCGACCTGGTCGAGTTCGACGCCGACGGGCAGGCCCGCATCCACGGCCGCTCCGACGGGGTGCTGAACATCCAGGGCGTCCGGATCGGGCCCAGTGAGATCTACCAGGCGCTGCGCACGATTCCGGAGGTACAAGAGGCGATGGCGGTCGAACAGCGGCGCGACGCGGGTTCGCGGCTAGTCCTCCTGGTGGTCCTGCGCGAGGGCGAGCGTCTCAACCCCGAGCTGACCAAGCGGATCCGCCAGGAGATCGGCGAGCGGACGACCGCCCTGCACGTTCCGGAGTTGGTGGTCGCAGTCGCGGCGCTGCCTGTGACCCACAGCGGCAAGCGTTCCGAGCGGGCGGGCCGGGATGCGGTCGAGGGCCGGCCAGCGGCGAACGAGCGCGCGCTCGCCGATCCGGCGGCGCCGGCGCAGATCAGCCGCGCGGTGGCGGAGGCCGAAGCGGCGCTGGCCGAGCGCGAGGCGAGCTCGCTAGCCGAGGACGCGCCCACCGCCGAGCGGGTGCGAGCAATCTGGGAGGCGGCGCTTGGCATCGAGGGCGTCCGCGACGAGGACGACTTCTTCGCTCTTGGCGGCACCTCCCTGCAGGCCGTGCGCGTCTTCACCCT
>DASSNA010000278.1:0-2007 GCA_035688445.1 Solirubrobacterales bacterium
AGCGCGGTCAGCACGTCGACGACCGCCACCCCCACCCGCACCGGCTCGCCGCTGTCGCCGAAGCCGGTGAGCGACATCAGCCCCGTCTCAGCCTGCAGGATGACGTCGTAGGCCGGGCGGTCGGCGTCCGCTCCGGCGCCGTAGCCGGAGACCGTCACCTGGAGGAGGCGCGAATGGCGGCGGGTGAAGGCGGTCGAGCGGAAGCCGAGCCGGCGCCATTCGGCGGGCAGGAAGTTTTCGACCAGCACGTCCGCCCCGGCGAGCAGCCGCTCGAAGGCGGCGCGGCCGGCGGCGCTCTTGAGATCGAGGGCGAGCGAGCGCTTGTTGCGGTTGGCGGCGACGAAGTAGGCTGCCACCCGCGCCTCTGGCGGCCCGACGAACGGCGGCCCCCAGGCGCGCGTCGGGTCGCCGCCCTCCGGCCTCTCGACCTTCACCACGTCGGCGCCGAGGTCGCCGAGGAGCATCGTCAGGTACGGCCCGGCGAGCACCCGCGAGGCGTCGACCACCCGCACCCCGGCGAGCGGGCCGCGCGCTCGGCTCCGACCTGTCCGCATGCGCGGACAGTAGGCGGTGAGCGCCGGCCGGTCAAGTTGCGGTACCATCTCCGCGTCTCCAGGAGACCCGACCATGGTCAGCCCTCATCTGCTCGAGCGCATCACAGCCAACCGGGAGATCTTCGGCGGCAAGCCGATCATCCGCGGTCTGCGCATTTCGGTCGAGCTGATCCTCAGCCTGCTGGCGCAGGGGGAGGCGGTCGAGGAGATCCTGGCGGACTATCCCGATCTTGAGCCGGAGGACATCCGCGCCTGCCTGGCATACGCCCATGCGGTGATCGCCCAGGACTCCCTCGAAGCGGTCCAGGTCGCTGGAGCGTGAGATTCCTCATCGACCGGTGCGCCGGCCGGCGGCTCGCCGAGTGGTTGCGCGAACGGGGCCATGACGCCGTTGAATCGCGCGAGTATGGAGCTGATCCCGGCGACCTCACCCTTCTCCACTGGGCCTTTGCCGAAGAGCGGATCCTGGTGACCATGGACAAGGACTTCGGGGCGCTGGTGTACCGCAAGGGCGGACAACACCGCGGTCTCGTGCGCCTTCCGGACGTCCCGGCGCGGGAGCGCATCGTCCTGATGGAACAGATCCTGGATCGGCACGGTCATGACCTCGCCGCAGGGGCTGTCGTCACTGTCCGCGGCAGCCGAATTCGGGTCTCGCTTCCCTCTTCACTGCCCCCTGAGAGCTGATTGCTCCCTCTCCCGGGTAGCCCCGGCCCCACCCGGGCGTGCAGAGCCACTACCTGCGCGGGTGTGGAGGGGCTTGCCGCCGCGGCGTACTCTGACATCGGGAGCCCGTGAAGAGGAGAGAGTGGACTGGGGGGCTCCGGAGGAGACGACGATGACTGAGAAGAACCTCACGAAGGTCGAGAGCCGCCCCACCAATCGCGGCCCGCTGGCGATGTTCGACGAGCTGGTCAATGAGTTCGAGGGCCTCTGGCAGAAGCCGTGGCTCATGCCGTTCAACCGCCGCTTCGCCAAGGAGAGCCTGACCTGGACGCCCCGCCTCGACGCCTACAAGAAGGACGGCGAGCTGATCGTCAAGGCCGACCTGCCCGGCATGAAGCGGGAGGACTTCCAGGTCTACCTGGAGGAGGGGAACCTGATCCTCAAGGGCGAGCGCAAGGAGGAGACCAAGGTCGACGAGCCGGACTACTACAAGGCCGAGTGCTTCTACGGCAGCTTCTACCGCCGCCTGCCGCTGACCTTCGACGTGGCCCCCGAGAAGATCACCGCCAAGTTCATCGACGGCGTGCTCGAGGTCCATGTTCCGATGCCGGTCGAGGCGACGCCGGCGGTCAAGGAGATCCCGGTCAACTGAAGGCCCGGCCCGGTCGGGGCGGCGAGCTGCCCTCGCCGCCCCCTCCGCAGCCCATGCAGGATCACGCAGGAAGAGGGAGGATGTCCCCATGGCTCAGATACCGCAGACACCGCAGAGACCGCAGACGAAGAGACT
>DASSNA010000290.1:0-2448 GCA_035688445.1 Solirubrobacterales bacterium
GCCGCGCAGGCGCAGCTCGATCTTCGGCACCCGCGGCGGTCGCACCAGGCCCATCGCCCGCACCGCCCCGGCCGCCAGCCCGAGCCAGCGCCGCGGCGCCAGCTTCGGCGGCCGCCAGTGTTCGACCACCCCGATCGCGCCGTCGATGTCGTCGACGTCGAGCAGGCCCTGGACGTAGGCGCGGGCCAGCCCGAGCTCGCCGGGTGCGCGGAGGAGGTGGGCGATCGCCGCCGGGGAGTTGACGAGAAAGGTCGGTCCCGGGGCGGTCGCCGCGACCTCGGCGCCGTCCCAGAAGCGAACCGCGAAGGGGCGCTCCGGAAATGCGCGTTCCAACTCGACCCGAAGCGCTGCCGGCTTATCCAGCATCGGCAACCTCCATCTCTTGACGCAGCTTTTCCAGGCCCAGCCGCATCCGCCCCTTGACGGTGCCGGAGGGGAGGTCAAGCAACGCCGCAATCTCCGAATGGCTGAGCTCGCCGAAGAAGGCCAGCACGATCACCTCGGCCTGGGCTTCGGGAAGTTGCCGCAGGGAGGCGATCAGCCCCTCGTGCTCGCTCTGGGCGACGGCCTCGATCGCCCTGTGCTTGACGATCTTCATCGACCAGGCTAGGAAGCTGTCCGGCCCGGGCCGAAAATCGGCTCGGCTGCGCCAGATCGCCAGGAATCCCTCCTGGACAGCCTTTTCGGCGCGGCCTTGGTCGCGGCAGATGGCGCGGGCGATCCGCAAGGCGCGCTCGGAGTAGGAGTCATATAGCTGCGCGAAGGCGTCGGTGTCGCCGGCCTGCGCGCGGGCCATCAGCGCCTCGTCGGTCTGCTCGCTCTCCTTGAGCGCCGCCATCCTCATGCCACCGCCGATTGGGCCTCGAGGAAGAACAGCTCGGAGGCGACCCCCGGATCGGTCTGATTGGCGCTCAAGAAGGCCGTGACTACGCGCCCGGTCAGCCGTTCGACCGTCGCCGTGAATTCATCCTCCGCCCCGACCTGGAAGGCCACCCGCCCATCGATCACATCGCCGCTCTCGCCATCGGCAATCTGGTCGGACTCGCCGTCGCTGAGGATGTCTTCGAGGATGCAGACGACGACGTTGTCGTTGATGTAGGTGGTCGCGGTGGTGCGATCGTGGCCGTAGAACTTCCCGTACATCTCGGCCAAGGCGGCAGAGATCGCCTCGGTCAGCTCGGAGCCCTGCAGGGGCGGGAGATCTCCCGCCGTCACCTTGTTGCTCCTTCGAGCGCTCGCATCGGACTCCCTGTGGTTGGAACGGAACTAGGGAAGTCATGCGGCGCTGCCCTTCCTCAAGCAGGAAAAGACTTCGGAGCGATGCCCTCGGTAACGAACCTACCCCTCACTCCCCGTCCTCGAACATGGGCGACGTCGCTGTTAGCGCGTCACGGTCCACCCGCGGTTCAAGGCAGTTTGGTTTCGAGAGTGCCCGCTCAGGGGATTTGACACTCAACCAACAGAGGAGTGAGAGTCGTGACCATTGTCGGAATACTTGTCGTAATCATCCTGGTATTGCTTGCCATCTACCTGTTCCAGCGGGTTCGGGGTGGGTCGGCGCGGGGCCTCTAACGCCCCGACCGAACTCGAGCGCATGCCGCACCGATTGGCGATTTACCTCAACGACCACCTGGCGGGATCGACCCTAGGCGTGGAGATGGCGCGGCGGCTGCGTGGAAGCAACAAAGGCACCCCCGAGTTTGGGCCGGCCGTGACGGAGATCTGCGCCGAGATCGAGGCCGACCGCGAAACCCTGCAGGCGATCATGAAGCAGCTCGGGGTCGGCGAGAGCAGGCTCAAACCTCTCGCCGCCTTGGTCGGGGAGAGGCTCGGGCGCCTGAAGCCGAACGGGCAGCTGCGCGGCTACTCGCCGCTCAGCCGCCTCGACGAGCTGGAGCTGCTGCAGGTCGGCGTCGCGGGTAAGCGGCGCCTGTGGCGAGCGCTCGAGCGCACCCACGCCGACGAGCTCGAGCGCTTCGAGCTGGATGCGCTGGCCGAGCGTGCGACCAGCCAGCTGCGCCGGCTCGAGACGCTGCATCTCAAGGCCGCCTCGCTGGCCCTCTAGCGCGCCTCTCTTGACGGGGGCGGAGCTCAGATCTCCTCGTGGAGACGGACGGCGTCTTCCAGCTCGGCGTGCGTGTCATGGCCGATGCCGCCGCCCCTCTCCCGGTCGAGCAGGGCGGCGGCGATCGCATCCAGCTTCAGCTGCATGGCCCGCTCGGCGCGCCGCTCGGAGTTCTTGAGCAGGGCGACCAGCAAAAGGGTCATCCCCGCCATCGCTCCGGTCAGGTCGCTCTCCGTCTGGCTCGGCAGCCCGACGATCAGCCCGATCGCCCAGACGAGGGCGATCGACAGGCAGACCGAGAAGAAGAAGCTGCTGCTCGCCAGATTGGACGCGACCTCGGCGGCACGGTCGAAGCGGGAGTGACCCTCGCCTCGCTCGGTGGG
>DASSNA010000014.1:0-8180 GCA_035688445.1 Solirubrobacterales bacterium
GCGGGTAGAGCTCGGCGTCGTAGAGGAAGCCGCTCTCAGTCAGCTCTCGCAGCGCCGGCTCGATCTCCTCCTCGTCCAGGTTGGCGGACATTCCCAGTGCCTCGGTGCTGACCTCCTTGCCGAGCACTGAGGCGACCTGGAGCAGCCCCTTGGCGTCATGGTCGAGACGGTCGATTCGCGCCGCCAGCACCGCCTGCACGGTGACCGGCACCCCAGCCCCCTCGATCGGTTTGGCGAGCCGGTAGGCGCCCCGCTCTCCCTCCAGGTAGCCGGATTCGGCGAGCTCGCGGACGATCTCCTCGATGAAAAAGGGGTTGCCGCTGGTGCGCTCGTGGATCGGCTCGTCGAGGCCGTCGAGCGATGGATCCTCGCCGGCGAGGTCGCGCAGCAGCTCGCGCGTGTCCTCGCTCCGCAGCGGCGCCAGCTCGATCTCGCGCCAGTAGGGGTCTTCGCCCCATGGGGGCGCGTACTCAGGCCGGTAGTTGACGAGGACGAGCGTCTTCGTCCCGCCGAAGCCGTCGATCAGACCGCTCAGCATCGCCTGGCTTCCCTCGTCGACCCAGTGCAGGTCCTCGACCACCAGGACCAGCGTCTTGCGGCGGTCGGGGTGACTGACCAGGCGGCAGAGGACTTCGGCCAGCGAGCGCTGCCGCGCCTCCGGGCTCATCTGCGGCACCGGTCGGTCGGGATCGGGGACGCCGAGGAAGTCGAACAGCAGCGGCAGGTCGTCGGCGAAGGAAGGGTCGAGGAGCAGCGCTCGGCCGGCGATCTTCTCGCGTGCGGTCTGCTCGGGGTCGCTGTCGGCGATCCCGAAGAAGGAGCGCAGCATCTGCAGAATCGGCATGAAGGGGATCGCCTTCCCATGTGCCTGTCCCTGGGCCTCGAAGACCTCGAGCCCCTCACCGCGGCAGCGCCCGACGAACTCGTGGTAGAGGCGGCTCTTGCCGGTTCCCGGGTCGGCGACGACCCCGAGGGCGATGCCCTCGCCTGCCTTGGCCCGCTCCAAGCCCTCCCTCAGCGCCTCGATCTCGCGCTCGCGGCCGACGAAGCGGGAGAAGCCGCGCTCGCGGGCGAGGTCGAGGCGCGAGCGGGCGGCGCCGACGCCGGCCAGCTCGAAGACCTGAACTGGCCGGCTGGCGCCCTTGATCTCGAACTCGCCGAGGTCGCGGAGGTCAAGGAACCCCCGCGCCAGCTCGGCGGTGTGCTCGGTCACATAAGCCTTGCCCGGCTCGGCCAGCGCCTCCATCCGTTGAGCGAGGCCGACGGTGTGGCCGATCGCGGTGTAGGAGCCACCGCCCTCGCCAATCGCCCCGGCGATCACCTCGCCCGAGTTGATCCCGATCCGGGTCGAGAAGTTGAGCCCCTTGGCGCGGCGCAGCTCCGCCGCGTACTCGGCGACGTCGTCGAGCATCTGCAGCGCCGCGTAACAGGCGCGCCGCGCGTGGTCCTCGTAGGCGACCGGGGCGCCGAAGATCGCCATGATCCCGTCGCCGGTGAACTTGTCGACGGTGCCCCCGAAGCGGTTCACGCTTTCGGCCAGCAGCGAGAAGAAGCGCTGCATGATCTTGCGCCACTCCTCCGGGTCCTCCTGCTCGGCCAGGTCCATCGAGCCGCTGACGTCGGCAAAGAGGACGGTTACCTGCTTGCGCTCGGCGTCGTCATGACTGGACTCGTACGCCACGACACAAGGTTACGCCCCTCTCCCTGTAGCCTCGCCCCGATGCGATCGGTCCTCGTCACCGGAGCCTCAACTGGCATCGGCCGCGCCACCGCCCTGCGCCTCGACGGCGCCGGTTGGCGGGTCTTCGCCGGCTTCCGCGACCCTGCCGACGGCGAGAGCCTGCGCGCCGAGGGCTCCGAGCGGATCGTGCCGGTCCAACTCGACGTCACCGAGCCCGAGCAGATCGCCGCCGCGGCAGCGCGGGTCGAGGAGGAGGCCGAGGGCGGGCTGCACGGTCTCGTCAATAACGCCGGCGTCGCGATCCCGGGGCCGCTGGAGACGATCCCCCTCGACGACTTCCGCCGCCAGCTCGAGGTCAACTTGGTCGCCTACGTGGCGATGACGCAAGCGTTGCTGCCGCAGATCCGGCGGGCCGAAGGGCGCGTCGTCTTCCTCAGCTCGATCGGCGGCCGCATCGCCTTTCCCTTCGGCGGCCCCTACCACGCGTCCAAGTTCGGGACCGAGGCGATCGGCGACGTCTTCCGCCAGGAGCTGCGGCCGTGGGGGCTGCGGGTCGCGATCGTTGAGCCGGGCTCGATCGACACGCCGATCTGGGAGCGGGGGCAGCGCAAAGCGACCGAGATCGAAGCCAAGGCGCCTGGCACGGAACTCCTTTACGGCAGCGCGATCGAGAAGTTCCGCAAGGTGATCCAGGACACGGCCGAGCGCGGCATCCCGCCGGAGAAGGTGGCGAAGGCGATCGCCCACGCGCTCGAATCGAGCCGGCCGAAGACCCGTTACCTGGTCGGCCTCGACGCGAAGGTGCAGGCGCGGCTGAAACCGCTGATCCCGACGCCGCTCTTCGATCGCATAGTGGCTCGCACTCTCGGCCTCTAAAGCGCCGAAGCGTTCATATACTGGTGCTGCCGATTGACTGGTCAATCAACCAGAGGACCGATGTGCGCGTAGCGGCGGTACAGCTGAACTCGAACGGGGACAAGGCGCGGAACCTGGCCGCCGCCGAGCGGCTTGTGCGCGCAGCCGCTTCGGATGGCGCCGAACTCGTCGCCCTGCCGGAGAAGTGGAACCTGCTCGCCGGCGGCGAGGAACTCATCGCCGGGGCCGAGCCGCTCGACGGCCCGAGCCTCAGCAGCGCCCGCGGCTGGGCCCGCGAGCTAGGCATCAACCTCCTCGCCGGCAGCATCTCCGAGCGGGGCGCCGAAGGCACGAAGGCTTCCAACACCTCGGTCTTGATCGGCCCCGATGGCGAGGACATCGCCGTCTACCGCAAGATCCACATGTTCGACGTCGACGCCGGCGGCGTCTCCTACCGCGAGTCCGAGCACGAGCGCCCTGGCAACGAAGTGGTCGCCGCTCCGGTTGGCGACCTGCTCGCCGGTCTCACCGTCTGTTACGACCTCCGCTTCCCGGAGCTCTTCCGCATCCTCGCCCTGCGCGGCGCCCGGCTGATTCTCCTGCCCTCGGCCTTCACCCTCGCCACCGGCCGCGACCACTGGGAAGTGCTGCTGCGCGCCCGCGCGATCGAGAACCAGCTCTTCGTCCTCGCCCCCAACCAAGTCGGCGAGGCGCCGCCGCACTACAGCTCCTTCGGTCACTCGATGATCGTCGACCCCTGGGGAGTCGTCCTCGCCGTCGCCCCCGACGAGGAGTGCTTCGTCGCCGCCGAGCTCGACGTCGGCGAGCTGGAGCGAGTCCGCGCTTCGCTACCTTCGCTCGCCAACCGCCAGCCCGACGCCTACGTCTGGCCGCAACCGACGGAGAGCACGTCCTGATGGCGCAGGCGCCTCCCGCCGACAAGCGGCGCCAGATCCTGGACGCCGCGGTGCGCGTCTTTGCCCGCCAGGGGTTCCACGCGACCCGCGTCTCCGACATCGCCGACGAGGCAGGCGTCGCCTATGGGCTCGTCTACCACTACTTCAACTCCAAGGACGAGGTCCTGAACGAACTCTTCGTCGAGCGCTGGTCGCTGCTGCTGGCGGCGATCGAGGAGGCAGACCGCACTGACGCCGGCCCGCGCGAGAAGCTCGGCGCTGTCGCCACCTTCATCTTCGATTCCTACCGGCACGACCCGGAGCTGATGAAGGTAATCATCGTGGAGGTGACCCGCGCCGCGAACTCGTTCGGCAAAACCCACCTGGAGGAGATCCGCCGCGCCTATGAGTCGATCGCAAAGATCGTCGCCGATGGGCAGGAGAGCGGCGCTTTCCGCCGCGACGTGGCGCCGATGTTCGCCTCGATGTCCTTCTACGGCGCGATCGAGCAGTTGCTCTCCGGCTGGATCTTCGAGACGATCCCGGCCGGTGACGCCGACTTCGACCAGGCGCGTGATCTGCTGGTGACGACGATCTGCGACGGCTTGGAGCCGCGTTGAACCGTTTGGGATGGCTCTTGGGCGCGAGCGCCCACGGCCCGCGTCCCAACGTGGTTTACTGCCGACTTCGCATGGGCAAAGGTTTGGTCTAAGTGGATAACGAGCTGGTCAAGCGCCTCGTCTGGAGCGGCCTCCTCGCCGCGACCGGCGCGCTGGCGAGCATCCTCGCCGCGCGGCTCGCGGCGATCGCCTACCGCCGCCTCTACAACGAAGATCCGCCCGACTAGGAGCCTCGATGCCCGAGCCGACGCAGACCCCGCCGCCGATCCCGCCTCCGGAGCCGCCTGAGGAGCACCGCACCCTCGCCGACCTCGTCGTCGAAGTCTCCGAGAACGCTTCGACTCTGGTTCGCGAGGAGATCGAACTGGCGAAGGCGGAGATCTCCGACAAAGTCAGCAAGATCCTCCGCGGCTCCGCCGTCGGGGCCGCCGCCGGTGTCTTCGCCTTCCTGGCGGTGATCATGATCTTCCACGGGGTCGCCTGGCTGCTGGGCGAAGAAGTCTTCAGCGGCACTATTTGGGCCGGCTACTTCGTCACCGCCGGCGCCTTCTTGCTGATCGCTGCTCTTGCTGGCTACCTCGCCTACCGTGCCCTCCGCGCGGGGACGCCGCCGTTGCCCGAGCAGGCGATCGAAGAGGCGAAGCTGACCAAGGAGATGCTCGAAAAGGAGACCGCATGACCACCGGTGCGCCAGGGCGTTCCCCGGCGGAGATCCGCCGCGATATCGAGCTCAAGCGCCATCAGCTGGGTGGCTCGGTCGAAGCTCTGCGCGTCCGCGTCAACGAGCTGACCGACTGGCGCCGCCAGGCCGAGGAGCACAAACAGCAGCTGATTATGGGCGCCGCCGCTGTCGGCTTTTTCGTGGGCGTGCGGGCAATGATGCGCCGCCGCAAGCGCGGCTAAGCGACCAGCTCGGTCCGTACCGAACCCACGCCGAGCAGGCCCGGGCCGACGTGGGCGCCGAGGACGGGGCCGACCTCGGAGATGAAGACCGGGTCGCCGCCGAAGATCTCGTAGCAGTCTTCGATCAGCGCGTCGGCGGTCTCTTTGTCCTGGATGTACTGGACGACCCAGCCGTCGGCGCCGGATTCGTGGCGCTGGCGGGCGTAGCCGCGCAGCCGCTCTAGTGAGCGGGCGCGGGTGCGGACACGCTCGATCGGGGTGATCTCCTCTTCGAGGGTGAGGATCGGCTTGATCTTCAGGGCGCCGCCGATCCAAGCGCGGGCGCCGCCGATGCGGCCGCCGCGGCGAAGGTACTCGAGGGTGTCGATCGCGAACCACATCTTCAGTGACTCGCGGGTCTCTTCGGCTTGTGCCAGGGCCCCGGGCCCGTCGGCTCCGGCAGCTGCGGCCGAAGAGGCACCGAGCACGCAGAGGCCCATGCCACCGGCGGCGGTGCGGGAGTCCATCAGGTGGAGCCGCTCGCCCCCTTTGCCTTCCTCGATCAAGCGCTCGCGCGCCTGCCCGGCAGCCTCGAAGGTCCCCGAGATCCCGGCCGAGATATGGATCGAGACGACTTCCCGGCCTTCGTCCAGCAGCGGTTCGTAGACGGCGAGGAAGTCGCCGATCGAGGGCTGTGAGGTGGTCGCCCCGCTTTCCGAAGCGCGCAGCCGCTCGTAGAAGTCGGCGTAATCGGTGATTTCAGACTCCCGCTCCTGCTCGCCGTCGACCGAGACATAGAGGCTGATCGTCTTGATGCCGCGCTTCGCCAGTAGATCAGCAGGCAGATATCCGGTCGTGTCGCAGACGACCGCGGTCTCTCCAGGGGTCACAAGGCCGATTCTAGACACGCCGTCGCGTAAAGCGACCGGCCCGGTACTGGGTCAGTTTGAAATCTGGAGCCAACGGGCTCTGCCGTAGGCCATTGACCGGTGCAAAAGCGTCGTCCGCAGGGCTCTATACGGTTTCAACCATGTTCAACGCCCCCGAGGGAGGAGCAGCAACCAGAGATGGAGGAGATGCAGATGGGTCGATCCACCAGGCACATCGGTGGCCGAGTCCCTGCGGACCTGGCCGATGCATTCGAGCAGTTCGCCGCGCAAGAGGATCGAACGGTGTCAGCAGAGCTACGCCGAGCGATCAAAACGCACCTCGCGCAGCACAAACCGCCGCCCCGTTCCTCCCAGGAAGACCCTCAGGAATGGGCCGCATAGCGGCTTTGCCTGACTTCCACAAGCTTGGGCATGCCCGGTTGTTACCCGGGAAGCCCTTTCCCCGTCATCGGCGCGCACCTGGAGCGCCGCTTGGCCGGGAAGTCGCCCGGCGCTAGGGACCCACGCAGTTCCTAGCGTACAAAACGCCGCGGACTGCAGGTCCGCGGGGTCCGGGCGATGCACGACACTGACCATCCGCCACTGAGCGCTAATCCAGCAGCGCCGCAATCTCTTCCAGACTCCAGATGTGATCCGCCACCCCCGCCGCCATCGCCGGAGTGCGCGGGTAGCGCTCTTTCAGCGAGCGATGCGGGCGGGCGAAGTTGTAATGCATGAAGTGCAGGCTCACGGCGTGGGCGAGGTTCTCGACTTTGCGGCTGAATCCGTTGGTGAGCCGCGTGAAGCGCCGCATCCCCATCCGCATCGTCAAGTTCTGGCGCTCGACGTAGCTGGTTGAGATCCGGTCGGGGTCCGGGTCGCCCTTGAGAACCTTTGTCTTGGTCCCGGTGCAAACAGGTGGGCTGTATTTGCCGCCCTGGTTGGGGTCTGAGGCGAAGGTCTTCTGGACGACCGCCCAATCGACGTGCGGACCGAACGCCTGATGCACGGAGGATTCATACATCGGGTGGCCATCGGTCGAGAGCTGGATGCGTCCAGCGAGCCGGCTCGCCAGGTCTTCTAGAAAGACAGCGGCATCGTACTTCGTGCGCTCGCCGACCAGCCATGAGGGGACCAGCTTCGTGTCCGCGCAAACGGCCGTGAAGGTCCACACGTCGCCGTAGCCCGGCGTCCCCTTGAACTGCTCCGGGACGTTCTTCTGCTTGGCGTAGCAGTAGGCCCAGATCTCGTCGGCCTCGACCACCTTGCAGGGCAGCTCCTGGAAGACGCCGTCCTGGTACTCGGCGCAGGCTTCGCCGAGATCGGCCAGCAGTTTGACGATGGTGTTCTTCGCCGCGCCCGTCATCCGGACGGTGGCGCGGATGCTGTTGCCCTCTACGAGACAGCCGATGATCTGCGCCCGCTTCTCGGTGCTTAGCCTGTTCATATTGACCATTTTGCTTGAGCGACCGGACGGAAAGAATCGGACCGAGCAAGTAGCCTTAGGCCATGGCTATCCAAGCGACCATGCTGCTTGCAGACGCGGCTCAAGCGGTAGATAACAAGCTGTATGTGATCGGGGGCGGGTGGTCAATTCTCAACGGACCGGCACCAACTGCGGTAGCGCTGGTGCTGAAGGTCCCGTGGGATCAGACCAACGAAACCCACAATCTGAAGCTTGAGTTGTTGGACAGCGACGGGCACCCGGTGGAAATCCCTACTCCCGTCGGCGATCAGGCCATCACTCTCGAAAATGCATTTGAGGTGGGGCGCCCCGCTGGGATCGCGAAAGGCTCGACCATCGACCTATCGCTCGCTTTCACGATTGGCCCGTTGCCCTTGGCAAATGGGCGCTACGAGTGGCGTCTGACCATCGGGGAAGAGAGCCCCGATGACTGGCGTCTCGCGTTCCAAGTTCAGGGACAACCGGAAGGCATGGCCCTTGAGGGCAACGGCTAAGCCAAAGCAGGCTGCCGAGAAGATCTAGACCCTGATCCCTGAGCGCGGAAGGCGCGAGATCGGCGTTGGAGATGCGCTGAGGTGGTGGGATTCGCGCTGGTACTCGATCTCTCCTGAGTCCAGGGCATCTCAACTTGGAGCCAAGGCAGCGCAGCGAGCAGGTCATTTAGCGTCGAAGCCGGACCTGCGGGCTCTCCATTGTCCTTAAACGAAAGCAGCAGTAGATCGCCCACAGCCGATGGATCATCGGCCATCATCGACCGCAGCGCTGCTACGGCCTCCTTGCCGTCATCGAACGTGTCCAGCACACTTCCTTCGCTGTCTGCAATCTGAAAATGCATTGCTTTCTGCTCCCTTGTGTATCAGGCGGAGACCTTCGGCTGCTGACCGGGGTCCGCAAGAAAAATATCCTCGATCC
>DASSNA010000037.1:0-6043 GCA_035688445.1 Solirubrobacterales bacterium
CGGGTGATGCTGGCGGCGACCTTGAGGGGGGCGATCGCCCAGCGCCTCGTTCCCGATGTAACTGGCGACGGTCGCGTCCCCGCCTCCGAGATCCTCGTCGTCACCGGCCGTGTCCAGGACCTGATCATGAACCCTGAGGAGACCGGCAAGATCACCGAAGTGATCTCTGAGGGCGAGTTCTACGGGATGCGCACCTTCGACCAATCCCTGCTCCACTACGTGATGGAGGGCAAGGTCGCCGAGAACGTGGCGCTGGAGTACGCCTCGAGCCCGCACGACTTCAAACTGATGTTGGCCGCCGGCGGCCAGCGTGCGAGCGGGATCGAGCAGATGGCGGGTCAAGCAACTGAGTAGGACGGGCGTCCAGGGCGCCTGCTCGGCGGTTCCCACCACTCAAGCAATCGTCGTTTGCGGTCGATCCACTCGCGTAATGATCGCGATCGACCGCTTCATCCTGCTCGTTCGCGACATGCGCCGCGACCAGAGCGGCATGGCGGTAGCGACCGCGCTGATCGCAATGACCGTCGCCTTCAGCTTCGCCAGTGCGGCGGTGGTCTACTCGGTCAACACCCAGCACGGCACCGTCCGCGACCACAACTCCAAGGAAGCGATTGCCGCCGCCGATGCCGGCGCCAACGTAGCCCTGGAGCGGATGAACCAGTTCTCGAAGGCGGTTAGTACCGCTTCCCCCTGTGTCGGGATCAGCGGCAGCCTGCTGGTCGTGGCCAAAGCCGAACTGGACGGCTGGTGCCCGCAGCTGACCGGCAAAGTCGGCAATTCCACTTACTCCTACCGGATCGGCCCCTCGACGGCCGCCTGCGGCGGTTCCACCTCATGCGTGGTCGCAGTTGGCACTTCGAATGGCGTCAGCCGCAGGATCGAGGTCAACCTCGGCACCAGCACCGTCGGTGGTGCTTTTTCCCACGCCGGCGTTCTCGGCGACGAAGACATCACGCTCGAAAACAACGCCAACATCCGCGTTGGCGTCGGCACCAACGGCAACGTCAGCTTGCGCAACGGAGCCAGCATCTGCGGCGACATCCGCCGCGGCCCCGGCAAGAAACTGACCTTCGAAAACAACTCCTCCCAGTGCAGCGGCTACGTAAAAACCGAAGGCAACGAAACGCTGCCCCCGGTCAGTAGCTTCATGCCGACCAACATCGCGACCGAAAACAGCAACTACCGGCTGGTCAAGTGCACCAGCACCAACGTCCCGTCCGGCTGCCAGTCGGACTCCTACACGAAAAGCTGGGAAACAAAAATTCCCTGGAACGCGACCACGCGAACGATCGAACCAGCGCAGAACTCGAGCCTGACCCTGACCGGAGGCGACTACTTCATCTGCCGCCTACTCCTCGGCAACAACGCCCACCTGATCATGGGGGCGACGGCGACGGTGCGGATCTTCTTCGACACGCCGGAGAACTGCGGAGCAAAAGCGGGGCAGACCTGGGAACCGATCAAGGTCGAAAACAACGCTGACATCACCTCCAGCGGATACCAGCCAACCGCGGGCAAATTCGCGGTTCCGGGCCTATACGTAACCGGCTCGACCTCGATCGCGAGCAAAATCTCCTTCTCCAACAACAGCGGCTCCAACCAGTTCGTCCTCTACGCGCCGAATTCCAACCTCTACTTCGAAAACAACGCGACCTACAAGGGCGCGATCGCCGGCAAAACGGTCTACTTCAGCAACCACGCCAAGGTCGAACAGGACGAAGGCTTCGAACCGCCGCAGCTGGGCGGCTCGACCCTCTACGCGCGCCAGTCCTACTTCGAGTGCACCGGCGCCACCGCTTCCCCCCCCAACGCCAACTGCTGAGTCCTGAGCGCTCGCGGCCGGGACTCAAGGTCCCCGCTGTAGATGTCGAGCTAGATAAGCGAACGTTCGATGCGAGAGAAGCTGAACGAAAACCCGCTTGCCCAGGTCGGCCTGCTCGGCGTATTGCTCGTGCTCGGATTCGTAATGCTCACCTCGATGGGGGGTGGGGGCGAATCAGGATCCGAACCGGAAGCCGAATCCTCGACCACGGTGACGAGCGCGCCGGCGATCACCCCGGCGGGCGAAACTCCGGTCACCACCGGCTCCGCCGGCCCGACCCCGGTCCCGCCGCCGCCAAGCGATGTCACCGCAGCCTTTAAGGCCGGTGAAACGGTGGTCCTGCTGATCGTCCACGACGGCGGCATCGATGACCGCATGGTCCGCGAAGACGCGGAGGCGCTGGAAGGAATGTCGAACGTCGCTCTCTTCGTCGTCCCGGCGAAGCAGATCGCCCGCTACGCCGCGATCACCGCGGGCGCCGGCGTCAACCGCGTGCCGGCACTGGTCGTGCTCCGGCCCAAGGCCCTCAGTCACGGTACCCCCACCGCCTCGGTCGACTACGGCTACCAGGGGGCCGAGAGCGTCGTCCAGGCAGTAATCGACGCCCGCTACAAGGGCAAAACCCTCACCTACCACCCGTAGCCATGGAGTACGGGGAGTATCCGGGCCACCTGCGGCCGGTTCCCGACTCCGGCGACTCCACCGCGCCGGCTCTGACGCCAGAGCAGCAGGGGACGCCGGGGCTGACGCCGCCGCTGCAGCGAAGCCGCTCGAGCGGCTTCATCACCGACGTCATCGTCGATCTTGGCTACGTTCCCGCCGAACGGGCGCAGCAGGCGATCGAAGAGGCCCGTACGGCCGGGATGCCGCCGGAGGCGCTACTGCTCCAGCAGGGGGGGATCAACGGCGATCAGCTCTCGCGGGCGGTTGCCGAGCGCTACGGGCTCGACCACATCGACCTTTCGATCTACCCGGTTGATATGGCCGCGGCCAACCTGATCACGGTTGGCACCGCGCGCCGCTACCGGGCGCTGCCGGTCGGTTTCGTCGACAAGCAGACCTTGCTGGTGGCGATGGGGGACCCGACCAACGTGCTGGCGGTCGACGACATCCAGCTCGCCACCGGGCTCGACTGCCGGGTCGCGGTCGCCGCCGAGGACGACATCGAAGCGCTGATTACGCGGCTCAACACCTTGCAGAGCTCGGTCAGCGAGGCGGTGATCGAAGGCGAAGAGGAGGCGGACAAGGAAGAGCTCGCCGAGGTTTCCTCGATGGAGGTGGGGGCGGAGGACGCCCCCGTGATCAAACTCGTCTACAGCATCCTCGGCCAGGCGGTCGGCGAGGGCGCCTCCGACATCCACTTCGAGCCCGAGGAGCAGGACATGCGGGTCCGCTTCCGCATCGACGGTGTGCTGCGCGAGGCGGCCAACGTTCCCAAGCGGATGATCAGCGCGGTGATCTCCCGCGTGAAGATCATGAGCGAGCTCAACATCGCTGAGAAACGGGTCCCCCAGGACGGGCGCGTCAGCATCACCGTCGAGGACCGGCGGGTCGACCTCCGCGTGACCACGTTGCCGACCCAGAAAGGGGAGGGGGCGACGATCCGCATCCTCGACAAAGACAACGCCCAGCGCTCCCTCGACGACCTCGGGATGGACGGCTCGGCCCGCGAGCGCTTCGAGTTCTCCTTCCACCAGGCCTACGGCGCGGTGCTGGTAACCGGACCGACCGGCTCGGGTAAGAGCACGACCCTCTACGCGGCGCTGCAGGCGCTCAACCAGGTCGACAAGAAGATCATCACGATCGAGGACCCGGTCGAGTACCAGATCGACGGGATCAACCAGATGAACGTCAACCGCAAGGCCGGGCTCGACTTCGCCACCGGGCTGCGCTCGATGCTCCGTGCCGACCCCGACATCGTGATGGTGGGCGAGATCCGCGACGGCGAGACGGCGCGGATCGCGATCGAGGCGGCGCTGACCGGGCACATGATGCTCTCGACCCTCCACACCAACGATGCCCCGGGCGCGATCACGCGGCTGACGAAGATGGGCATCGAGTCCTTCCTGATCGCCTCCTCCGTCGACTGCGTGGTCGCCCAGCGGCTGGCGCGCAAGCTCTGCAGCCACTGCAAGCGGCGTGCCGTGATTCCGGTCCAAGCTCTCGCCGACGCCGGTTTGCGCGTCGGCGGCGAGGTCGAGGCTTACGAGCCGACCGGTTGCGCGCGCTGTAACGGCAGTGGCTACAAGGGCCGGGTCGGGCTCTACTCGGTGATGTCGATGAGCGAGCGGATCAAAGAGCTGACTGTTTCCGGGGCGGCCGAGGCGGAAATCGCCAGTGCCGCCTGCGAGGAAGGGATGCTGACCCTGCGCGAGGACGGCCTGACCAAGGTGCGGGCGGGTCTGACCAGCCTCGAGGAGGTCCTGCGTGTCACCACCTGATCTCACGGGCAATCGCTTTCGGGTATTGAGAAAGCCGGCCCAGGAGCCGATCTAGGAATCATGGACTTCGATTTCTCGGAGGTTCTGCGCCGCATGGTCGAGGCGAAGGCCTCGGACGTTCACCTCACGCCTGGCTTCCCGCCCGCGATCCGCGACAAGGGCAAGATCACGCCGATGGACGGTTTCCCCGTCCTTGGCAGCCAGGAGACCCGCGAGGTCGTCTACAGCGTTCTCAATGACGACCAGCGGAAACGGTTCGAGACGCAGAAACAGCTCGACTTCGCCTACGCGATCCCCAACGTCGCCCGCTTCCGCGTCAACTGCTTCTTCCAGCGCGGCGCCGTCAGCGCCGCCTTCCGCTACGTCCCCCAGGACATTCCGGCCTTGGACTCGCTCGGCGTCCCCCAGGTCCTGCGCGAGATGACGCAGAAACCGCGCGGCTTCGTCCTCGTCACCGGCCCCACCGGCTCGGGCAAGAGCACGACCCTGGCGGCGATGATCGACTCGATCAACTGCGAGCGCCAGGACCACATCCTCACGATCGAGGACCCGATCGAGTTCCTGCACCACCACAAAAGCTCGATCGTCAACCAGCGCGAGGTGGGATCCGACGCCGAGGACTTCGCCCTTGGCCTCAAGGCCGCCCTGCGAGAGGACCCCGACGTGATCCTGGTCGGCGAGATGAGGGACATCGAGACGATCTCCACGGCGCTGACCGCGGCCGAGACCGGCCACCTCGTCTTCGCCACCTTGCACACCCAGTCGACCGCCCAGACGGTCGACCGCATCATCGATGTCTTCCCGCCCCAGCAGCAGGGGCAGGTACGAACCCAGCTCTCGATCGCGCTGCAGGGGATCGTCACCCAGCAGCTGCTGCCGACCGCTGATGGCATGGGCCGCGTCGTCGCCACCGAGGTGCTGGTGCCGACGCCGGCGATCCGCAACCTGATCCGCGAGGGGAAAACGCACCAGATCTACGCCGCGGTGCAGACCTCGGGGGCGGTGGGAATGCAGACGATGGACGCCGACCTGGCGCGGCTGGTGCGCGGCGGCAAGATCACCCGCCAGCTCGCCCAGCAGCGCGCCTCGGTGCCGGAGGAGCTCAAGCGTTTGCTCGGCGCCGAGCCGGTACAGGCGCCGGCGAGCATGGGCATGGACGGCAACGGTGGCGGCTACGCCCAACAGCAGCCGGGGGCCGCGCCGCCGAGCTACACGGCGGGGTCTTAACCGATGGCCGCCGCAGCAACCACCTTCTCCTTCCGCGCGATGGACGCCGCCGGCGCCGCCTCCAGCGGCGAGATCGAGGCCGAGTCCAAGTCGCAGGTCGCCGAGGCGCTGCGCCAGCGCGGCTTGATCGTCCTCGACGTCACCGAAAAAGCCTCGCCGGTCAACATTGAGGACTTCTTCAAGCGCTGGCAGAAGGTCGACATGCGCGAGCTGGCGGTCTTCTCGCGCCAGTTCGCCACCCTCGTCTCCTCCGGAATGCCGATGCTGCGGACGCTGCGGACGCTGGAGGAACAGACCAAGGACGAAATGATCCAGGAGGCGACGGCCGGCCTGCGCGCCGACGTCGAGGCGGGCTCCACGCTCGAGCAGGCGATGGAGCGCCACCCGAAGGTCTTCGACCGCCTGTTCCGGGCGATGGTCCGCTCCGGCGAGCAGTCGGGGCGGCTCGACGAGGCGCTCGACCGCGTCGCCTACCAGGTGGAGAAACAGGACGCTCTGCGCCGGCAGGTGAAATCGGCGCTGATGTACCCGGCGGTCGTCTTCACCTTCGCGG
>DASSNA010000070.1:0-2884 GCA_035688445.1 Solirubrobacterales bacterium
CCGGCTCCTCCGTCTGGCCGGGCAGGCCGGGGTCGGGGAGGTCATGGTCAACACCATGACCTACGACCACGCCGACCGGCGCCGCTCCTATGCTCTGCTCGCCGAAGCCTTCGGCATCTCGCCCGCGGCGGAGCGGCACGCCGCCAGTCTCGCCGTCAGCTCCTAGAACCTGTACTCCCGCCCCTGCTCCAGGAACTCGAGGTCCGGGTTGCGGAGCGCCCTGACCTCCTGGTGGATTTTCTCGACGCAGGGAGGCTTCAGGTGGTGGACGAGGATGGGCACCCGCTTCTCGAGCTTGCGCAGCTCGGACTCCAGCGTGCGCGGCGTCAGGTGGAGCGACAGGTCGGCCACCTGCTGCAGCGAGTTGTCGAAGCTGGTGTCGATGCACAGCGCCTTCAAGTTCGGCGTGCGGTTGGCGATCTCCCAGAAGCGCTGCGTCGGCCCGGTGTCGCTCGACCAGAGCACGGCGGCGCCGTCCTGCTCGATCAGGAAGCCGTGGGTGGGCACCAGGTGGTCGACCGCGATCGGGGTGAAGCTGACGCCGTCGATCACCAGCGGCTGCTCGCTCTCGAACTCCTGGAAGCGCATGGCCGGCAGCAGGTGGTTGGGCAGACGGGTAAAGTCCGGCCAGGTGTCGTTGTTGAACAGGTGCTTGCGGATGGCGTAGACCGTCGGCGACGAGGCGTGGATGTCGATCGCCCGGTCCCCCTTGCCGTAGACGTTCTCGATGAAGAACGGCAACGAGTTCGTGTGGTCCATGTGCGAATGGCTGAGCAGGATCGAGCGCACGGCGACCTGCCGCTCGATCGACAGCGCCTGGGACAGCGAGCCGGCGTCGAGCGCGATCGTGCCGTTGATCAGGAGGCAGGTCATCCGGCACTCCAGGCTTTCGCCGCCATAGCCGCCTAGCACCTGGATGAGCATATATTGAGGCGATTGTATCTTTTCTAGTGCCAAACTAACAAGCGGGGGGGCCCGTCCCTCTCCGCCTGGGGAGGGACGGGCGCGCCGTGTTGCGGCTCCGTTCTAGAACCGGGTGCCGATCCAGAACGTGGTGTTGAACTTGCTCGTCGTTTTGAGGTCGGTCGTCTTGGCGAAGTCCCAGTTCAGATCGACCCCGATGAAGCGGATCGTGAACCCCCAGCCATAGGCGGCGATGCCGCTCTGGAGGCGTCCCGCCTTGGAGTTGTAGAACTCGAAGCTCTGGAAGTTGTGGTACCAGGCGCCGCCGGCGTCGATGAAGAGATTGCCGCGGATCCCCTGGAAGGCGAGGATCGGGGTGGCGACGACGTCGAGGAGCGGGAAGCGGTATTCCAGGTTGGCGAAGAAGCCGCGGTCGCCCGAGAGAGACCGGTAGTCGAAGCCGCGGATGGTGTCCAGGCCGCCGAAGTAGATCGGGCTCGGCTGGCGTCCGTTGCTCATGGCGCCGAAGAGGCGCAGCGCCAGGTTGCTGCGCTGCGTCACCGGGACGTACTGCCGGGCCTCGAGCACCGTGCTGGTGAACTCCGTGCCCCCCGATTCGAAGGCATAGTTGACGTCCAGCCGCACGCGGTGGCCGGCGACCGGGCCCCAGCCGGCGAACAGCGTCGAGTCGCTGACCAGCCCTGCGATCACCATCGGGAAGTTGTCCTTGATCGGCACCAGCACGGGAGCGAGGGTGCCGTCCGGCTGCGGCGCGAACTCCTGCGCGAAGAAGTCGCGGGACATGTAGCCGACGCCGAATTCCGCGCGGTTGTCGAAGCTCAACGGATAGATGAGGGCGCCGAGCGCTCCCGTCTGCCGGTAGGCCGTGCGGTCGCGGATGATGCGGCCGGTCACCAGGTCCTGGGAGACGAAGAAGGCGCGGTCGTCGAAGACGCGGGCCTCCCACTGCCAGCGGTGGCTGTAGTCGCCGTAGGTGATGTTGAAGTTGGAGAAGCTGTCGACCGAGCTCAAGTCGGCGAGGATGCGGTGGTCGCCCAGGTAGTCGGAGAAGGCGAGCAGGATGCGGCCGAGGTAGGTCTGGTTGCTGTCGACCCCGATGTAGGTCGCGGCGTCCTCGAGGAAGAACTTGCGGCTGCTGTAGCGCCCCTTGTTGGCGGGGTCGAGCGTCACCTGGATGTCCGGCTCGAACTTCGGCACGTCCTTGGCCTGGACCGGCGCCGCCGCGATCTGGGTCTTGACCGGCGGCTTGACCGGCTGGTCGATCTCCGCCTCGTAGAGGTCCATCCGCTGCTTCCAGTAGCCGGTGAAGACCAGCTTCTCCTTGCCGGAGAGCTCGGTGAAGACCGCCGGCATGAAGGCGCCGGTGACCACGTTGGTGTACTGGCGGACCTCGCCGCTCGCCAGGTCGAGGCCGTAGATGTTCTCCCGCCCCTCGCGGTCGGAGGTGAAGAAGACCTGCTTGCCGTCGCGCGAGAGGATCGGGTCGTTCTCGTCCGAGTCGCCGGAGGTGAGCTGGAAGCGCTGGGCCGGGTTGGCGAGGTCGGAGCGGAAGATCTTGGCGTGGCCCGGGGAGCCCACCACGGAGACGTAGATGAGCGACTTGCCGTCCGGCGTGAAGACCGGCGCGCCGTCGAAGATGTCGTCGTTGGTGAAGTTGCGCACCTCGGAGGAGTCGACGTTGAAGAAGAAGATGTCGAAGCGGCCGTCCTTGCTGCCCGAGAAGGCGATCGTCTTGCCGTCGGGGCTCCAGGAGGGGGCGAGCTGCTGCTCGATCCCTGGCATGTCGACGATCCGCTTGACGCCGCCGTTCAACGCATCGAGCAGGATCAGGCTGCGCCCGCTCTCGCGCTTGCCGAAGATGGCGATGGTGTTGCCGTCGGGCGAGAAGGAGAGGTCGCGGCCGAGGCCGCGACCGAGCGCCTGCTCCTGCACCACCAGATATTGGTAGGGGCGGACGTAG
>DASSNA010000077.1:0-4844 GCA_035688445.1 Solirubrobacterales bacterium
GATTAAGCCGGGCCAGGAGATCCTGGTCCAGGTGGTCAAGGACCCGCTGAAGTCGAAGGGCGCGCGGCTCTCGATGAACGTTTCGATTGCCGGCCGCTACCTCGTCTTCGCCCCGCAAGGGAGCGGCGTTGGGGTGAGCCGCCGGCTGAGCGACAAAGAGCGCGACCGGTTGCGCAAGATGGTCGACCGCACCTACAAGGGCCCGGGCGGGCTGATCGTCCGCACCGCCGCCCACGGCGCGAAAAAACCCGACTTTGTCCGCGAGATCAGCTACCTGCAAAAGCTGAACGAGGTGCTGGAGCGGCGGGCCGATGGCTCAAAGGCGCCGGCGCTGGTCTTCCAGGAGGCAGACCTCTCGATCCGAGTCCTCCGCGACGTCTTCCTCACCGAGTTCGAAAAGGCGATCATCGACTCGCCGAAGCAGTTCGAGCGGGTGACGAACTTCTTCCAGCGCACCGCCCCCGAGCTGGTCGGCGGGGTCGAGCTCTACCAGGGCAAAAAGCCGCTGCTGGAGAAATGGGGGATCGACAAAGAGATCGAGTCGACCCTGAGCCGACGGGTCGACTTGCCCTCCGGTGGCTACCTGGTGATCGACTATGCCGAGGCGCTGACGGTTATCGACGTCAACAGCGGCTCTTTCACCGGCCGCGGCAAAGGCGGCCTCGAGGAGACGATCACCAAGGTCAACACCGAGGCGGCCGAGGAGGCGGTGCGGCAGCTGCGACTGCGCGACATCGGCGGCATCATCGTCATCGACTTCATCGACATGGCCCGCGCCAGCAACCGCGACAAAGTCCTGAAGACGATGCGCAAAGCGCTCGACGCGGACAAGTCGAAGAGCTACGTGGTCGAGGTCTCGCCGCTGGGCCTGGTCGAGATGACCCGCCAGAACGTCACCGACGGCGTCCGCGAGATCCTCACTGCGCCCTGCCCGACCTGCGACGGCGAGGGTGTGGTGCTCTCGGCCGAGACGGTGGCGCTGGAGGGGCTGCGGAAGATGCGCGACATCGTCGCCGACCACAGCGATGTCGAGGCGTTCCTCGTGCGAGTTAACCCGAAAGTCGCCCACGAGCTGACCGACGAGGACAGCGGCCTCGCCGAGTTCGAGGAGGAAACTGGCAAGCGCTTCCACTTTGAGGGGGGCGAGGCACTGCCGATCGACACCTTCGAGCTGATCGAGTCCGGCAACCGCGCCGAGATTGAGGAGCGGGCGCTGCCGTTCAAGGTCGGTGAGGAGGTGCTGGTCAAGATCGACGAGCCGCACATGTACAACGCCGACGACGCCGTTGCCCGGATCGACTCCTACATTGTCAGCGTCACCGGCGGCGGCCGCTTCGTTGGCGAGCGCAAGCTGGTGCGGATCGAGGAGGTGGAGCGCTCGGCCGCGACCGCCTCGCTGCTGGGCGGCGAGTCTCCGAACGGTTCTGGAGGAGGCGGGGAAAACGGCTCCCAGCTAGAATCCGCCGCCGCTTCGCGCAAACGACGCGGCCGCCGTGGTGGCCGAGGGCGTTCGCGCGCCAAACAGGGCACCAAAGACGAATGAGCAACTACGCAGTCATAGAGAGCGGTGGCAAGCAGTACAAGGTCGAGGAGGGAACTTCCCTGCTCGTCGATCGCCTCGATGCCAAAGAGGGGGACAAAGACACCCTCCGCCCGGTCCTCTTCGGCGGCGACGACGTCGTCGCCGACGGCAAAGGCCTGGAGAAAGTCAAAGTCGAGGCCAAAGTCACCGAGCACCTGCGTGGGCCCAAGATCAAAGTCTTCAAATACAAGGCGAAGAAGGGCTACCGCCGCCGTGCCGGCCACCGCTCCGAGTTGACCAGGCTCGAGGTGACGACGCTGAAAGCCGGCAAAGCCGCGGCCAAAAAAGCCAAAGCCCCAGCGAGCGAGAAAAAAGCCGAGAAAGAGGAGGGCTAGCGATGGCTCACAAGAAAGGACTCGGCTCCAGCCGCAACGGTCGCGAATCGAACCCGAAGATGCTCGGGGTCAAGGTCTTCGCTGGCCAGAAGGTGACCGGCGGCGAGATCATCGTCCGCCAGCGCGGCACCCGCTTCTGGCCGGGAGAGGGCACCGGCCTCGGCCGCGACCACACGATCTTCGCCACCCGAGCAGGGACCGTCGACTTCAAACCGGCCCGCAAGGGCCGCACCATCAGCGTCCTGCAGGACTAAACAACAGAGGGAGAGGTTCATGAATTTCGTCTCTGCGCGCAGGGACCACCGGCGTTTCGCCGTGGGCTCTGCGCTGATTGCCCTTGCCTTCGTGGCGCTGTTCGCGTTCGCGGCACGCGCGCAGGCAGCGACCGAAAACATCTACTGGGACAACTACTCGTTGACCCCCCAGAACGTTGCCTTCTCCGATATCACCGGCAGCGGCGCAGCGCCTCTCAATCTCACCGGCGCCATCCTGGAAGACCCTGAAGGTATGGCCTACGACTCGGTAACCAACCGGCTCTATGTCGGCAGTTCACATCCCGAATCGGTCGACGCCGGGGAAATTTACTTCATCAACCTCGACGGCAGCGGCGCTGGAGTCCTTCCGACTCCTGGCGTAGCGGTCGAAGAACCTGAGGGCCTTGCAATCGACCCCGTGACGAGGATGATCTACTGGGTTAACACCCGCGGCAACGGCGAAGCCGAAGGCTCGATCGACTGGGCCAGACTCGACGGTAGCGGCGGCGGCGTGCTCAATACCTCTGGCGCCACCCTGGAAAACCCCTACAGGATGGCTCTCGACACCGTGCACGGCAAGGTGTACTGGGCAAACGGGAATGGGCCGGGAGTGCAGACGATCTCCTTCGCCAACGCCAACAACACCGGCGGGGGCGGCAACCTCGACGTTTCTGGAGCGACTCCGCCCAAAGGCATCACCGGTTTCGCCGTCGACCCAGCGGGAAACCGTTTGTACTGGCTCGACAACACCAATGAAAAAGTTTCGTTTGCGAGTCTCGCGGGTGGCGGTGGCGGTGACGTCGATCTGACCGGGGCGGTTTTCAACGATCCCTATGGTCTCGCCTTCGATCCCTCAAACGGGACTTTCTACTGGGGCAACTACGGTAATAACGAAGGTGAAAACGTCAACGCCATCGGGTTTGTCAAGCTCGGCGGCGGAGGCGGCTCGATCAGCCCGCTGGCCACGCCGGTGAAAGGTCCCCAGGACCCCGTCATCCTCACGAGCCCGACCGGCACCGGCCTGCCGAAGGTGAAGCGATCGAAAAAATCGCGCTCGCAGCTGGAATGCTCGACCGGTAGCTGGGCAGCCGATTACGCGAGCTCGTTCGTCTACCAGTCCCCGCGCACGTTTGCCTACCAGTGGAAGCGAAATGGCAAAGCCATCAAAGGCGCCACCGGTGCGAAATACAACGCCAAGTCGGCCGGCAGCTACAGCTGCCTTGTGACTGCCGCTAACCAAACCGGCTCGGCGAGTCAGGCCAGCAAAGGCCTCAACGTCAAGGCGGCAAAGGTCAAGCTGACGACCAAAAAGAAAGTGAACGCTAGCCCTGGTGCCCTGGTGGCCTTCAAGGTCAAGGCAACTAACCAGGGCGACATCAACGCCAACGCCAAGGTTTGCGTGAAGCTGCCCGGCTCCGCCAAAGGCGCGCTGAAGGCGCCGAAGTGCAAGTCGCTCGGCAAGCTCAAAGGCGGTGGCAAGAAGTCGGCCACGCTGAAGATCAAGGTTCTGCCCGCAGCAGGTGGTACCTACAAGGTGAAGTTCCAGGTCAAGGGTGCCCCCGGCAAGGCGGCCAAGGCCAAGATCATCGTCGGTTAGTCGGCGCAGATCGCAGCAGTTTCAGAGCGGGAGGGGCGGAAGCCCTCCCGCTCTTTTTAATCTCTGAGTCATGTACGACAAGGCGAAAATCTGGGTTGAAGGTGGGAGCGGCGGGAATGGCTGCATCAGCTTTCGGCGTGAGGCGCATGTGCCGCGTGGTGGTCCCGACGGGGGAGACGGGGGGCACGGAGGAGATGTCGTGCTCATCTGCGATTCCTCGAAGCGGGACTTGGCGGCCCTTAGGGGCTCCAAGCACTTCCGGGCGCAGCGGGGGCGGCACGGCGAAGGGTCGAACCGGCACGGGGGGCGGGGGGAGGACGTGGAGATCCCGGTGCCGCCGGGGACGCAGGCGAGCGCGGTCGACGGCAGTCGGATCGACCTGGTGGCGCCCGGGCAGCGGGCGGTCGTCGCTCGGGGCGGGCGCGGTGGGCACGGCAACAGGCGCTTCGCCAACTCGACCCGGCAGACGCCGCGCTTCGCCGAGAAGGGGACGACTGGGGAAGCCGACTGGATCGAGTTGCGGCTGAAGTTGCTGGCCGACGTCGGCCTGGTCGGGCTACCGAACGCCGGCAAGTCCTCGCTGCTGGGGAGGCTGACGCGGGCGGCGCCAAAGGTCGGCGACTACCCGTTCACGACGCTCTCGCCGGTGCTGGGGACGATCGAAGGGGAGGACTGCCAAGCGGTCGTCGCCGACATCCCTGGGCTGATCGAAGGAGCGGCTGAGGGCGCTGGGCTCGGCCACGAGTTCCTCGCCCACGTCGAGCGCTGCTCGATGCTGGTCCACCTCGTCGACCTGGCGCCGGCCGAAGGCGACCCCGTCGCCAACTACGAGACCGTGCGCGAGGAGCTGGCGGCGCATGGGGCGGGGCTGGAGCGACTCCCCGAGCTGGTGGTGCTGAGCAAGCGGGATCTGCTGCCGCCGGAGCGGGCGGAGGAGGCCGTGGCCGAGTGGTCAGGCCGGCTCGGCGATACGGCGCTCGGTGTCCTCGCGGTCTCCTCGGCGACCGGAGAAGGACTTGCCGAGCTGCGCCGGCGAATCCTCGCCGAGCTGCCCGAGGAGGCGCCGGCGGCCGCAC
>DASSNA010000109.1:0-3422 GCA_035688445.1 Solirubrobacterales bacterium
TGGTCGCTGAACTTCGACTCGGAATAGATGACGGCGGCGATCAGGGCCGCGTCCACGCCCTTTTCGTTGGCCTGCTGGCGGATCACGTCCTCGTGGCGCAGCGGCAGCGTCAGCTCCTTGAGGGCGTGATCGAAGGCACCGCTCGCGACCAGGATCCCGAGCACCAATCCGACCAGCGCCGCAAGTCCGCCCAAGGCGACCCAGCGACGGCGGCGCACCCTGCGGCTCATTCCCGCAGCTTCGCGAGCAGGGCGGACAATGCCCGCTCGAGGTCCTCGACCGAGCCGTCGTTCTCGACCACGTGCTCGGCCCGCTCGGCCTTCTCGAGCTGGGTCAGCTGCCGCGCCTCGCGCTCGTCGACGAGGGCGTGACCGCGGGCTGCGGCACGCTCGCGGCGCACTTCGTCGGCGGTGACGATCGCGACCGTGGTGTCGAAAACCTTGTCGCTGCCAGCCTCGAACAGCAGCGGCACCTCGACCACCGCCACCTCCGTCTCCGTCGGCAAAGACAACAGCCATTCCGCCGTCCGCTTCTGCACCAGCGGGTGGATCTGCGCCTCAAGCCAGGTCAGCTGGTCGGGGTCTGCAAAGACGATCTCGCCGATCTTGGGTCGGTTCACCCCCTCCTCGGAGATCACCTCCGGCCCCCAGCGCTCGCTGAGGCGGCCGCGTAGCGGCTCCGTTTCCAGCAGCTCGTGGACGACTGCATCGCTAGAGAGCGTCGCCGCGCCAAGGCGTTTGAAAGCCGCCAGCGCCTCCGACTTGCCGGCCGCGATACCACCGGTGAGGCCGATCGTCAGCGGCGCCACAGGCGCCGCTCAGCTCTGGTCGGACTCGTCCGTCGGAGCGTCTTCGTCAGCGGACTCGTCCGTCGAGTCCTCGGCAGATTCAGCAGCTGGAGCCTCCTCAACCGGGGCCTCCTCGACAGCCTCATCCGTTGGGGCCTCCGCCTCCTCGGCAGCCGGCTCGGCCGGCTCCTCGGCCTCAGCGACATCCACCTCTGCCTCGGCCTCAGCGCTTTGTCCCTCAGCCTCAGCCAGCTGCGCTCCCAGATCCTGCATCGGCATGTTCTGCCCCTCGACCCGCTTGATGCTGAGCGAGAGGCGGCGACGCTCTTCGTCGATCTCAAGAATCTTCACGTTCAGCTTCGAACCCGGCTCGACGACTTCGCTCGGGTTCTCGACGTGGTGGTCGGCGAGCTCGGAGATGTGGACGAGCCCCTCGACCCCCGGCAGGATTTCGACGAAGGCACCGAAGGCGACGACCTTGGTCACCGTTCCCTCCAGCACGTCACCGCCGCGGTGGGTGTTGATTACCCGCTGCCACGGGTCCTCCTGGGTCTGCTTCAGGCCCAGCGAGATCCGCTGCCGGTCACGATCGATGTCGAGGACTTTGATCCGCACGTCATCGCCAATTGAGACGACTTCGGAGGGGTGGTTGACGTGGCTCCAGGAAAGCTCGGAGATGTGAATCAGGCCGTCGATCCCGTCGAGGTCGACGAAGGCACCGAAGTCAACGATGTTGGAGATCTTGCCTTCCACGACCTGGCCGGGCTCGAGGCGGCCAAGGATCTGCTCGCGCACCTCCTTGCGCTCCTCCTCGAGGACCGCGCGGCGCGAGAGGACGACGTTGTTGCGGCTGCGGTTGAGCTCGATCACCTTGCATTCGAGCGTCTGGCTCATGAACTCATCGAGGTTGTGGACGCGGCGGATGTCGACCAGCGAGGCGGGCAGGAAGCCGCGCACCCCGAGGTCGAGGATGAGGCCGCCCTTGACGACCTCGATCACGCTGCCTTCGACCGGTTCGCCCGAGTCGGCGGCGACCTCGATCCGGCGCCAGGCTTTCTCGAAGCGGGCGCGCTTCTTGGAGAGAATCAGGCGGCCCTCGGCGTCCTCCTTGGTGAGGACCAGGGCGTCGATCTCCTCCCCCAGCTCGACCTCTTCGTGCGGGTCGACCGACTTGCGAATCGAAAGCTCGTTGGAGGGAATGACCCCCTCGGCCTTGTAGCCGATGTCGACCAGGACCTCGTCTTTGTCGATCCGGACGACTTTCCCTTTGACGACATCGCCCTCCTCGAAGGAGACCATCGTCGCCGCGTAATTGGGGACGATTTTGCCGTCGATATTGAGCAGCAGCCCGTTCGAACCCTCGACGGGAATGGCGCTGGGCGCAGGCGTCATGGTCTCCGTGGCGGACACAGTTCGCGCATGATGGCAGAATCAGCCGGGATGCCGGTCCGAGCCACCAAACGCGGCACCGAACGCACGCCCCTGGACGGCGAGCATGACGTGCTGATCTGCGGCGCCAGCTTTGCTGGGCTCGCGGTCGCGCGCGAGTTGGCCGGCTCCGGGGCCGACGTCCTGCTCGTCGACCGCTACGAGATCGGCGAGCGCCAGACCTCAGCCTGCGGCATCCCGACCGAGTGGATGCGGCGCCTGGGGCTGATGGAGGCGGAGCGCCAGCGCTTCGACACCCTGGTCATGCACACCCCCCACGGCGACGCCCGCTACCGGCTGCCCTGGACCTTCTCCACCTTCGACTACCGCGAGCTCTGCGCGCTGCTCTGGCGCGACTGCGACGCCCACTTCGAGACCGCCAAGGTCAACGGCCGCGCCGAAAACACCCGCTTTGCGGGCGGCGACGGCAAGATCGCGGTCGACACCGACCGCGGCACGATCTCGGCGCCGCTGGTGGTCGACGCGCTCGGCTGGCGCCGGATGTTGGCCAACGGCGACGGCTACCAGCCACCCGACGCGCCGCTCTCGCGCGGGCTCGAGGTGCACCCCGGGGGCGAGTCCGAAGACCTGGAGATCTGGATCGACCGCAAATACGTGCCCGCCGGCTACGGCTGGTCCTTCCCCGCCCGCGACGAGCTGCGGATCGGGATCGGCTCCTTCGACCCCCGCTTCCACGTCAAGGACACGACCGTCGAGCTGACCCATGACCTCGGCAAGGAGCCGAACGAGTACCAGGGCAACTGGATCCCCCACAAACTGCGCCGGGCGACCGAGGGCGGCGTCTTCTTCGTCGGTGACTCCGCCGGCCACTGTCTGCCGCTCAGCGCCGAGGGGATCAGGACCGCGCTCTACTTCGGGATCGCCCTCGGCCGCGAGTTGCGCAGCGTCGTCGAGGGGCGCCAGAGCCAGGAGCAAGCGGCGCAGAGCTACGCCTCCTTCCACGACTCGCACGAGTGGAAGTTTAAGTGGATGCTGCGGGTGCAGAAGCTGGTGCCGCGGGTGCCGCCGCGCATTCTCGGGCCGCTGATTCGCCTGCTGGGCGCGAAGCGCTTCATCGATTGGTCCTTCGACCACTACCTGGCGATCGCCCCGCCCGATTTCGCTGGCGCGGGCGCCGGCTCAGCGGACGACGAGGACCGTCCCGGCCAGCAGCAGGACGACGCCGAGGACACGCTCGGGCGAGAGC
>DASSNA010000160.1:0-2474 GCA_035688445.1 Solirubrobacterales bacterium
GGCAAGACCGCCAACATCGCCCTCGCCTTCCAGGCCGCGGCGCACCGGGCGCTCGACGAGGCCGCGGCCGACGCGGAGACCCGCGCCGCCCTCCAGGCCTGCCTCGCCCGCATGGCCCTGGCGACCGCCTACGGGCAGAACCTGGACACGCGGGACGTGCGCAGCGAGGAGGACTACTGGCGGGCGGTCGAGACCAAGACGCCGCCGCTCTTCGGCACGGCGTTCCACCTGGGCGCCCGGCTCGGCGGCGCCGCCGTGCCGCTCGCCGTGGAGCTCGAGCGCCTGGGCGGCGTCATCGGCCTGTACATCCAGGTCAGCGACGACCTGTACGATGCTCTCAAGGTGCCGGCCGTGGCCGACTGGCACCGCCGCTACAACAACCTGCCCATCCTCTACGCGCTCACCGCGGAGCATGGGGAGCGCGAGGAGTTCGCGCGCCTCTCGCTCCACCCTGAGGACCCCGCGGCGCTCGCCGCGGCGCAGAAAATCCTGCTGCGCAGCGGCGCCGTGAGCTACTGCGCCCTCAAGATGATCGAGCTGTCGCGGCAGGCCCAGGCGATCCTTGCGCGCCTGCCCCTGCGCTACCCGGAGCCCATCGCCCAGCTGCTCAGCGACCAGCGGACCCCCCTCGACCGCCTCTTCCGCTCGGTCGGCTTCGAGATGCCGGCCGCCCTCTCCGCCGATTGATCGATGACCGGCGAGCACCCCTTCGCGTGGAAGAAAGCCGATCTCTTCTGGGTCGCGGTCTCGCTCGTCATCCTCTGGCCCTGCCTCTATTACCCGTATGCCGCCACGCAAGGCAAGCTGTCCTTCTCCCTGAACCCTTACACGGGCAAGATCCTGGCGGTCAATGAGCCGGAGGGGTACACGCCCTGTGTCGACCCGACGCGCTGCTTCCAGATCAACGACCAGGTGCTCGCTTTCGGCAGCATCACGTTCGAGGAGTTCCGCCGCAATCATCTGCTGACCGTGTTCGACACCTTCGACTCCCGCGGCACCGCTCTCTTCCGGGTCCTGCGCAACGGCCAGGTGCTCACGATCCCGGTCCGCCGCATCACCAAGAAGCACCTCCAATACGTCCCGCTCGAGTGGCTCTTCCCGTTCACGTTCTGGTTGATGGGGACCATCGCCATCATCTTCCTGCGCCCGCGCGACGAGCGCTGGTACGTGCTGGTCCTCTTCAGCTACGTCACCGCGCTGTGGATCGCCTCCGGCCTGGCTTCGATATCGCGCGCCGCCGGCTCCGGCATCGTCTTCCACCTGCTCATCTGGTTCTTCCTCCCCCTGACCACCCATCTCCACCTCATCCTCCCCAACTCGCTGCTCGCGCGACGGGGGCGTCTGCTCGCCCCTTTGTACGCCTCGTCGGCCGCGCTGGCGATCGCCGATTTCGCCCACCTCCTGCACGGTTTCGAGTACATCCTCTCGTTCGCCCTGGCCGTCGTCGTCTCGCTGGGCCTCCTCGTCGCCCGCCTGTTCCTGCCGGCCCCGGCGTCGGTCAAGGTGGCCACCCGCATCATGCTGTACGGCGTGGCCCTGGGCTTCGGGCCGATCCTCAGCTTCTGGATCATCGTCCCCCTGTTCTTCCATCCCGGCGGCAGCGCGGCGCAGACCTACTCCCCCGCCTACTCCTGGACCATCGCCCTCCTGATCATCGCCCTGCCCATCCTGGTGATGAGCTACATCTACGCCATCTACAAGCACCATCTGGGGGCCCTCGAGTTCCGGGCCAACCGGCTGCTCGGCGCCTACAGCTTCATATCGATTTACATCACTTTCTACGTGGTGATCCTCTTCTCGGTGAGCAGGGCCTGGGCGCCGATGAGCGAGCGGGCCCTGGCGACGACGCTCGCGCTGTCGCTCGTCTTCCTGCTCTCCGCCCTCGTGCTGCGCGCCCGCTTCCAGGCGCTCGTCGATCGCAACATCTTCGGCATCCGGCACTCCCCCGAGGAGGTCATCGACATCGTTTCGGAGCGCATCCCGAAGGCGTTCAACCGCTCGATCCTGGCGCAGGTGATCGTCGGCGAGATCCTGCCCAGCCTGCTGATCCGCCAATCAGCGCTCTATCTGTTCGACGAATCGCGCATCGAGACCCTCTACGAGCAGGCGCTGCCGCCCGACGAGCCGGCGCCGGCGCCGGCCGAGCTCGCGGGCCTCTTCGCCGACAGCCGGCGGTACCTGCCGCCCCCGGCGGCAGGGGGACCGCGCTCCTGGGTGCGCCTGATCGTCCCGCTCTCCCTGCAGGCCGAGACGATCGGCATCTGGCTGATCGGACGCCGCGATCCCGACGACTTCTACCCGGCGAGCGACATCCACCTGCTGTCGACGGTCGCCAACCAGATCGCCCCGATGGTGGAGAACATCCGCCTCTACGAGCGCGCCCAGCAGGAGATCGCCTACCGCAAGGCGGCCGAAGAGGAGATCCGGCGCAGCGAGGAGCGCTTCCGGACGCTGTTCGAGGCGACCCTCGAAGG
>DASSNA010000176.1:0-10201 GCA_035688445.1 Solirubrobacterales bacterium
CTGCGCCGGCTTGGTCGCGCTGTACTTCTTGCCGCCGCCGCCCGAGGACGGCTTCGCCGCCGCAGCCGCCGCCGTTTCGCGTTCGTCGCGCCGCCGCTGGTACTCGGCCCAGCCGCTGGGGTGGCTCTCCAGCTCCCCGCCCTCGCAGACGAGGGTGCGGCTGCCGACCGCCTCCAGCAGCGCCCGGTCGTGGGAGACGAGCAGCACCGCCCCCTCGAACTCGGTCAGCGCGTCCTCGAGCGCCTCGCGGCTCTCGATGTCGAGATGGTTGGTCGGCTCGTCGAGGATGAGGACGTTGGCGCCGGAGGCGACGAGGATCGCCAGCGAGAGCCGCCGCTGCTCGCCGCCGGAGATCTCGGAGAGCTGCTTCTCGACATCCTCGCCGGAGAAGAGGAAGCCGCCGAGCAGCGCTCGCGCCTGGTTCTCGTTGAGCCCGCACTCGCGCTTGGCGGCATCGAGCACGCTGCCCGAGCCGGCGGCGGTGTCGGCGTGCTGGGAGAGGTAGCCGATGTGGACGTTGTGGCCCGTGCGGACGCTGCCGCTGGCGGGCTCGCGGCGACCCGAGAGGGTCTCGATCAGGGTCGTCTTGCCGGTCCCGTTGGCGCCGACGAGGACGACGTGCTCTCCCCGCTCGACTTCGAGGTTGGCCCGGTCGAGCAGCGTCCGCCCCGGCACCTCGATCGTCCCATTGACCAGTTTCAGCACCACCCGCCCTGGGCGCGAGGGCGGCTTGAAGTGGAAACGGAGGTTGCTGTTGTCGCGGCGTTCGGCGACCGGCCCTTCGCGCTTGGCTTTCTCGATCATTTTCACCCGCGACTGCGCCTGGCGCGCCTTCGTCGCCTTGTAGCGGAAGCGCTCGACGAAACGCTCCATCCGCGCGATCTCCGCCTGCTGGCGCTCGATCGCCTTGCCGAGGGCGATCTCCCGTTTCGCCTGTTCTTCGCGCCAGGCGTGCCAGGGGCCGGCGAAGAAGCGAGCCCGCCCCGCTTCCAGCTCCAGCACCGAGGTGCCGACCGCCTCGAGGAACCAGCGGTCGTGGGCGACGAGGACGACCGCGGCGTCGAGGTCGACCAGGTAGCGCTCGAGCCACTCCAGCGAGGGGATGTCGAGATGGTTCGTGGGCTCGTCGAGCAGCAGCAGGTCGGGGCGGGTGGCGAGGGCGCGGGCGAGCGAGGCGCGGGTCAGCTCCCCGCCGGAGAAGGTCGCGAGCGAACGCTTCGCGTCCTCGCCATCGAAGCCGAGGCCGCGCAGGACCGAGAGCACGTCGTCACGCCAGCGGTAGCCGCCACCGGCTTCAAGCCGCTGCTGGGCGGCGGCATAGCGGCGCATCGTCTCCTCGTCGCCGTTGCCCATCTCCGCCTCCAGCCGCTCCAGCTCGGCCTCGGTCTCGAGCATCTCGGTGCGGCCGGAGAAGACGTACTCGCCGAGGCTCGCCTGCGAATCGCGCGGCGGGCGCTGGTCGTGGAGGGCGACGCGGGCGCCGCGCTGCACCGACAGCGACCCGCCGTCCGGCTGCAGCTCGCCGGCCAGCACCCGCAGCAGCGTCGACTTGCCGGCGCCGTTGCGGCCGGAGAGCGTCATCCGTTCGCGCGGCTCGAGCTTGAAGGAGACCTCCTCGAAGAGCAGCTTGCCGCCGACGTAGACGTCGAGCGAGGTTGCGGTCGCGATCGCCATGCCTCCAAGGTAGGCGAGAGAGCCGGGGGAGGGGGTCCACCGGACAACAGCGGGGAGGGTCCGGCGGACCCCCTCCCCCGGCTCCCCCCCGCGGTGGCTCCTCGGTGCTGCGCGTCGGCTGGGCTGTTCTCGCGGTGGCGTTTATTGGGGGAGCTGCTTACTCCAGCTTTTTGGTGCTGCGGGACGCTCCCGTGGGACCAGCCGGGCATGGGGCTGAGCTGAAGGCATTTCTGCCGATCCTGCACGGGCAGCCGGTGCTCTACGCCGGGCAGGACCGCTACGCCGCTTATGAGCTGCTCGGGGCCGACACCCACGTACCGCTGGTCGAGTTCCCCGACCCCGAAGTCTCGCCCAACCCGGAGAAGCCGTTCGACACCGGCGACGCCTACAGCCCGATCGACTTCGACTCCTTCTCCCGCGGCACGCTCGACCGCTTCCCCTATGTGATCACTAGCCGCGCCGCCTGGAACAGCCAGGCGCCGCCCAACTTCAAGCGCGTAGCCGCGACGCCCTCATACGTGCTCTGGAAGCGGACCGGCGAGACCCCGGAAGACCGGCACGTGCTGCTCGAGGGGACCGAGGCAGCCGCTCTCGCCGGCTGCGCCGCGCCGGAGGTGCGGATCCTCCTCGCCAACCCTGGCCGCGCCGGGCTCTTCCCCGACGCGGTGATCGGCCAGAAAGACAGCTGGGACGAGGGCAGCATCCTCGGCACCGGCGTCGCGACCTCGCAATCGCTGCGGCTCCCGGCCGGAAGCTGGAACCTCTCGCTGCAGTACTTCTCCCCCTTCGACCTCACGCTCTCGGCGCCGGGATTCAGCGAACCGCTGAAGGCGGCGCTCGACGGCCAGCGGCCGAACACGATCAGCCTCGGCAACAACGGCCAGTTCTGGCCCGCCGGCCGCTACCAGAGCAAGGGCGGCAAGGTCCGCTTCACCGTCACCACCGCCGATGCGACCTGGCTGCAGAGCCTCACCGGCTACGACGGCAAGGCCTACGTAGGCGAGCTGGTCGCGGTCCCGGCCGAACCGCACCGCACGGTGCCGCTATCGCAGGCGTGCAACAAGTGGATCGACTGGTACGAAGCGCCTGAAGCGCCCTAGACGACCTTCGCCGCTATCCGGTCCGGGCTCACCCGCACCACGTCCCACACCAAACCGACCTTCTCCAGGCCATCGATGACTAGGGCGGAGATGTCGACCTGCCACCAGCGCAGGCCATGGGTGGCGGAGGTCGGGAAGGCGTGGTGGCTGTTGTGGAAGGCCTCGCCCAGGGTCGGGATCGCGATCAGCGCCAGGTTGCGCGACTGGTCGGCCGTCTCGAACTCGCGGTTGCCGAAGGTGTGGCAGAGCGAGTTGATGCTGTAGGTGAAGTGATGGAGGACAAAGACCCGCACCAGACCGCCCCAGAGCAGGCCGGTGACGCCGGCGAAGAGGGTGCCGCCGATGATCCAGCCGAGCGCGAAGGGCAGCAGGAGGCCACCGATCGCCCAGAGCAGGAAGGTGCCGTCAACCCAGCTGATTTCCGGGTCCTTGATCAGGTCGGGCGCGAAGCGCTCCTTGTTGCCGCGCTGGGTGTGGATGAAGAGCCAGCCCATGTGGGCGTGGTAGAGGCCCTTCATCGCCCCCGACCAACCGTGGCCGTGGTCGACGTGGGGACTGTGGGGGTCACCCAGTTCGTCGGAGAAGGCGTGGTGCTTGCGGTGGTCGGCGACCCAGGAGATCACCGGCCCCTCGATCGCGGCCGAGCCGAGAATCGCCAGCAGCCGGTGCAACCACGGCTTCGCCTTGAAGGCGCGGTGAGTGAGGTGGCGGTGGAAGCCGACAGTGATCCCCAAGCCGGTGAAGAAGTACATGCCGACGAAGAGAAAGACATCGCTCCAGTGCAGAGCGCTTCCCCAGACCTGCCAACCGGCGAAGCCGATGGCGAGGAAGGGGACCAGGGTGACCAGCCCGGTGATGATCCGGTCGCGGGTCTCGTTCTCAACCGGCTGAATGTCTGATGGGAGTGGGCCTACGGTCGTCATTGCGCGCGATCATAAGGGTCGAAGCTGAAGGCTTCCTGACTGAATCTGTAGCCTGCCCCGCCGATGCCCTTCGCAAACACCGCGCCGCTGCGACGGGAGATCGAGTCCCGCCTCCCGGAGCGACCCTTCACGATCGAGTTCTGGGACGGCAGCCGGCTCCCTTCGACCTCCGGCAACGGCCCCGTCTTCAGCGTCCGCTCGCCACGCGCCGCCGCCCACGTGCTGCGCGCGCCGGGCCAGCTCGGGCTCGGCCGCGCCTACGTCAGCGGCGAGCTCGAGGTCGACGACATCGACGCGGTGATCGAGGTGCTCGACGGCTGGCAGCCGCCCTCGCTCGACAGCACCGACAAGCGGGCGCTGCTGGTCGGCGCGGTCCGCGCCGCCGGGCTGACGCTGCCGCCGAAGCGACCCCAGGCCGAGCTGCGCCCCAGCGGCCGCCGCCACAGCAAAGAGCGCGACGCCCGCGCCGTCCGCCACCACTACGACGTCTCCAACGAGTTCTTCGAGCTCTTCCTCGGGCCGACGATGGTCTACAGCTGCGCGATCTGGCGCGACGGGCAGATGAAGACGCTGGAGGAAGCCCAGGCGGAGAAGCTCGACACCGTCGCCCGCAAGCTCCAAATCAAGGAGGGCGAGCGCATCCTCGACGTCGGCTGCGGCTGGGGCGGGTTCCCGCTCTGGGCGGCGACGAAGTACGGCGCCAACGTGGTCGGCATCACCCTCTCGCCGCCGCAAGCCGAACGGGCCAAGCAGCGAGCCGAAGAAGCCGGCGTCGCCGACCGGGTCGACGTGCGGGTGATGGACTACCGCGACCTCCCCGCCCTCGGCGAGAAGTTCGACGCGATCGCCAGCATCGGCATGGTCGAGCACGTCGGCTCGGGCAACATCGACCTCTACGCCGAGACCCTGGCGAGCCTGCTCGAACCCGGCGGCCGCCTGCTCAACCACGGCATCACCCGCCTCCGCCACACCGATCCCGAGGCCGGCGACTTCTCCGAGCGCTACGTCTTCCCCGACGCCGCCCCCCTGCACCTCTCGCGCAACCTGCTGGCGCTGGAACGGGCCGGCTTCATCGCCCACCACATAGAGGACTTCGGCCCCGACTACGCGCAGACCCTGCGCCACTGGGCCCAGAACCTCGACGACAACCTCGAGCAGGCGACGCGCCTCGCCGGCCCGGAACGAATCCGAGTCTGGCGCCTCTACCTGCGGATGGCGAGGAACGGCTTCGAGAACGGCTTCCTCAACATCTACCAGGCGCGTTGTTCAAAAGCCTGAGGCAGAGATGCGACGCGCAGGTGCCTCAGGCCGGGAAGCCGTCGGTCACGTTCTCTATTGACCAGTCGGCACCCGCGTCGGTGAGTTCGTCCATCGCGTAGGAGCCGGTGGCGACGCCGACGACGCGGATGCCGGCGCCGTGGCCGGCCCTGACGTCGCGGGGGGTGTCGCCGATAGCGATCGTCTCGGCTGGGTCGAGGGGATGGCCGGCGACGCTGCCGCCGCGCTCGAGCGCCTTCTTCGTCAGCTCGGTGCGGTCGCGTGAATCCGAGCCGTAGCCGCCGAAAGTGAAGAAGCGGTCGAGGTCGCCGCGAGCGAGCTTGATGTGGGCGGCAGGCTCGATGTTCCCGGTGACGATCCCCAGCAGAATGCCCTTCTCCACCAGGCGAGGCAGCAGCTCCGCGATCCCCTCGATCACGTAGTAGCCCTCCGATTCGGCCACCGCGTCGGCGAGGTGACCGAGGTAGCAGCCGATCGCCTCCGCCCGCTCCTCCGCCGAGCCCTCCCTGTGCATCACCTCGCGGAAGACGATTTCGGCGATTTCCGGATCGGTCATGCCGGCGTGCGTGTGTTCGGTGATGTTCGCTTCCACCTCGTAGAGCTCGAGGAAGGCCCGCTGCCACGCGACCGCACCGGCACCCCCGGTGTGGAGCAGGGTGCCGTCGATGTCGAAAAGAATCGCCTCGATCATGTGGCACTTCGCATCTCGGCGTCCTCAGTCGCTTGCGTGCAGAGCACGCGGCGCTCCCTGCGTCCTTGATCTGCTCGGCCACATGATCGAGGAGTCAATCACCCAGAAGTTCCCTTTGGCTCAACGTATAGAGGAGAGCCAGGGAAGGCAGGACGAGGACGGCTGCGACGGCGAAGACGATGAAGATGATCGTCATCGTCGGGTCGGGAGCGGCTGCCTGGTCGATGCGAAGGCTGGTCGGCAGCAGGTAAGGGAACTGGGCGACGCCCCAGCCCCAGATCACCGCGGTGACGGCGCCGGCGGCGAGCGGGCGCAGCGGTCGGCGAGCGCCGCGCATGAGAACGGCGAGAAGGGCGACGCCGCAGAGCAGCGAGAGGATCACCAGCGGCAGGCCCTGGCTGGTGAGGCGGTGGAAGACGTAGCGCGCTTCGGAGTGGAGGGCGAAGAGGCCGGCGACGGCGAAGGCCCCCGCGACCACGGCCGCACCCAGCGCCCGGCGCTCGAAGTAGCGCTCCATCTCCTCGTCCTCCTGGCGACGAGCGTCGCCGACGAGGAAGACGGCGGCGAGGTAAGCGCCGCTGGCGACGAACATCGCCCCGACCAGCAGCGGCAGCGGCTGCAACCAGGTGCTGAAGGCGTCGCCGTTGCCCGCCGCTGGAACGTTGCCGGCGGCGATCGCGCCGACCACCGTGCCCATGAAGAACGGGGTGAGGACCGAAGAGAGGGCGAAGGTCGCGCCCATCGCCCGCCGCCCTTGCAGGCCGATGATCGACTTGCGGAAGGCGAAGCCGGCGCCGCGCAGAACGATCCCTAGCGCCGCCAGAGCAATCGGCACGTAGAGCGTCGTGAAGATCGCGCTGAAGGCCGTCGGGAAGGCAGTCCAGAGGACGACGAGGACGAAGATCAGCCAAACGTGGTTCGCCTCCCAGACGGGAGTGAGCGAGCGCTGGATCAGCGCCCGCGGCCGCTCCCCCCGCTCGGCCCCCCCGGCGACGAGGTCCCAGACCCCGCCACCGAAGTCAGCCCCCCCAAACAACGCATAGAACGTCGCCCCGACCCAGAGGATCGCCGCCGCCGCGTCGGCCTTGCTCACGCGTCACCACCCCCGTCGACGGGACGCTTTCCGGTTACATAGACCGGTTTTCGTCCCGTCGGCATCATGGGGCTGCCTCCTCGCGATGGGGGGCGTAGGGGCCTTGCACCGCTTCCGTGCCCCCCTCGCGCCAGCGCCGTGACATCGATCGCAGGACCAGCACCGCCCCCGTCCCCAGCCCCGCGTAGAGCAGCAGGACCAGGCCGAAGCTGAACCAGATCCCCTTCGCGTCGGTGACCGCTTCGGAGGTGCGCATGTAGCCCTGGACGATCCAGGGCTGGCGGCCGACCTCGGTGACGATCCAGCCGCACCACAGCGCCAGGATCGCGCCCGGGCCGGAGACGGCGACGATGCGCAGAAACCAGGGCGTGCGCGGGATGTCGCGCCGTTTCCACCAGACCCACGCCACCCAGGCGCCGAGCGCCAGCAGCGCCGTGCCGATCCCGACCATCGCGTCGAAGGAAAGGTGCAGGAAGGTGTTGGCTGGCGGACGTTCGTCGTTGGGGATTTCGTTCAGCCCGGTGACGTTGGTGTCGGCGCTGAAGCCGACGAGGAAGGAGTCGAGGTCGGGGATCGGGATCGCCGCCTTCACGCCGTCGGACGTGCAGACGCCGCCCACGTACTCGGTCTGGTGGCCGCCGGTTTCCTGGATGCACTCCATCGCCGCGAACTTGGCCGGCTGGTGGTCGGCGACCGCGCGGGCGGCGGTGTCGCCGACGAAGAGCTGAATCGGGGTCGCGATCAGGCCGATCGTCAGCGGGATCAGCAGCCCCAGCCGGTGCAGGCGGTCGCGCCTGCCTTTCAGCATCCCGACCGCGTATACCGAGGCGACGAGGAAGCCAACCACCATGTAGGCGGCGAGGATCATGTGCGGCACCTCGTAGCCGGTCGCCGGGTTGATCAGCACCTTCAGCGGTTCGACGTCGACCACCTTGCCAGCAGCATTCAGCGTGAACCCCTGCGGCTGGTTCATCCAGGAGTTGGCGGCGACGACCGAGAAGGCGCCGCCGATGCCGGTGACGAACATCGGCACCCCCGACCAGAAGTGCGCCCAGCCGGAGAGCCGCTTCCAGCCGTAGATGTAGACGGCGAGGAAGATCGCCTCGAGAAAGAAGAAGATCCCCTCGATCGCGAACGCGACCCCGAAGGCGGCGCCGAAGCGGTCCATGAAGTTCGGCCAGAGGAGGCCGAACTCAAAGCTGAGCACGGTCCCGGTGACGGCGCCGACCGCGAAGGTGACCGCCATCGCTTTGGACCAGCGTTTGGCGAGCTCGATCGCCGCCTCGTCGCCCTTCTTCAGGCCGATGTAGTTGGCGACCAGAATCGTCGCCGGCAGCGCCACCCCGAGGCAGGAGAGGACGATGTGGAAGCCGAGCGTGAAGGCCATCTGCTCGCGCGCGGCGAGCAAGTTCGAAGCCGACGCCGCCAGTGGGAGCGGGTCGAGGGGCGGCATGGCCGTGAGGCTAGCGCCGGAGGCGGCCGGCGACAGTGAACTCGCTCACGCCTGACGCTGGGAGCGGTAGCGGCGGATCAGCGCGTTGGTCGAGCTGTCGTGGCGCAGCTTCGGCTCCTCAGTGGCCTCGAGCTCGGGGATGATCGCCTTCGCCAGCACCTTCCCCAGCTCCACCCCCCACTGGTCGAAGGAATCGATGCCCCAGATCGCCCCCTGGGTGAAGACGCTGTGCTCATACAGGGCGACCAGAGTCCCCAGGGTCGCCGGCGTCAGCCGCTCGGCGAGGATCGTGTTCGAGGGGCGGTTGCCCTCCATCACCCGGTGCGGGACGACCTCCTCCGCGGTCCCCTCCGCCCGCACCTCGTCGGGCGTTTTGCCGAAGGCGAGCGCTTCGCCCTGGGCGAAGACGTTCGACATGAGGATGTCGTGGTGGTCGCCGAGCGGGTTCAGCGAGTTGGCGAAGCCGATGAAGTCGCAGGGGATCAACCGCGTCCCCTGGTGGATCAGCTGATAGAAGCTGTGCTGGCCGTTGGTCCCCGGCTCGCCCCAGTAGATCTGGCCGGTTTCGTAGTCGACGCGGGTGCCGTCGAGGGTGACGTGCTTGCCGTTCGACTCCATCGTCAACTGCTGCAGGTAGGCGGGAAAGCGGTGCAGGTACTGCTCGTAGGGCAGGACAGCGCAGGTCTCGGCGCCGAAGAAGTCGGCGTACCAGACGGCGAGCAGGCCCATGATCAGCGGCAGGTTCTCGCCGTCGGGGGCGGTGCGGAAATGCTCGTCCATCGCGTGGAAGCCGGCCAGCATCTCCTCGAAGCGGGCCGGCCCGATCGCCAGCATCGTCGAGAGGCCGATCGCCGAATCCATCGAGTAGCGGCCGCCGACCCACTCCCAGAAGCCGAACATGTTGTCGGTGTCGATGCCGAACTTCTCGACCTCCCCGGCGTTGGTCGAGACGGCGACGAAATGCTTGGCGACCGCGGCCTCGTCGCCGCCGAGCCCGGCCAATGCCCACTCGCGCGCGGTCCGCGCGTTGGTCATCGTCTCCAGGGTGGTGAAGGTCTTCGAGGAGATGACGAAGAGCGTCTCCTCGGGGTCGAGGTCGCGGGTCTTCTCGGCGAAGTCGGTGCCGTCGACGTTGGAGACGAAGCGGAAGCTGATCTCGCGACGGCTGTAGTGCTTGAGCGCCTCATAGGCCATCACCGGGCCGAGATCGGAGCCGCCGATGCCGATGTTGACGACGGCGCGAATCGGCTTGCCGGTGTGGCCGCGCCACTCGCCCGAGCGCACCCGCTCGCAGAAGGCGGCCATCCGGTCGAGCGTCTCGTGCACCTCCGCAACCACGTCGACGCCGTCGACCACCAGCGAGCGCTCGCGCGGCATCCGCAGCGCCACGTGCAGCACCGCCCGGTCCTCGGAGACGTTGATGTGCTCGCCGGCGAACATCGCCTCGCGGCGCCCCTCCACCCCGCGCTCCCTGGCGAGCGCCCCGAGCAGCATCAGGGTCTCGTCGGTGACGCGGTTCTTCGAGAAGTCGAGGTAGAGGCCGGCGCCCTCGGCCCGCAGCCGCTCGCCGCGATCGGGGTCGGCGGCGAAGAGGTCGCGCAGGTGCTCGCCGCGGATCTTCTCGAAGTGGGCCTGAAGCTCGGCCCAGGCGGGAGCCTGGCGGAGGGACGAACCCCCGTCGCTCACCCGGCCGCGACCCCGCTCTTCGACTCGATCGTGCTCAGCATCTCCTCCCAGGACTTGTTGAAGCTGCCTTTGCCCTCCTCCTGGAGGCGCGTGGCGAGGGCGGCGACGTCGATCCCGGCCTCGGCGAACTCGGCAAGCACCTGCTCGGCGTTGCCGCCGTCGCTGGGGAGGAGCTCCTTGACCTCGCCGTGGTCGGCGAAGGCTTTCAGGGTCGGCTCCGGCATCGTGTTGACCGTGAACGGCGAGGCGAAGGCCTCGATGTAGAGGGTGTCGGAGGCGTCGGGGTCCTTGGTCCCGGTGCTG
>DASSNA010000040.1:0-4429 GCA_035688445.1 Solirubrobacterales bacterium
CCCGGTACTCCCAGTCCTCCAGCCCCAGCGCTCCCAGCGCCGCGTTCTGCATCGCCGGCGAGCGCGAGTGGGAGACCGGGTGGCCGAGTACCGCCAGACGTGGCATCGCGCTATTCCCCGCAGTTCGTCGGCGAGTTGCCGCCGGCGGCTTCCCGGGCCGAGTTGTACTTTTCGACCGCGGCTTCGAATTCGGCTTCGGTCTTGGCGAAGGTGAGCTTGCCGCAGGCGCCCGGCGTCGTCACGTAGAAGAGGTAATCGGTCTTCGCCGGATGTGCCGCCGCTTCGATCGCTTCCAGCCCGGGATTGCCGATCGGCCCCGGCGGCAGGCCGGCGTTGGTGCGGGTGTTGTAGGGCGAGCTGGTCGCCAGTTCCGATTCGGTCAGCGGCTTCGTGTAGTTGCCGGTGGCAAAGCGGATCGTCGCGTCGATCCCCAGCGGCATCCCTTCGTGCAGGCGGTTGTAGATGACCGAGGCGACCTGCTTGAACTGACTGCTCACCCCCGCCTCGCGCTGGACCATCGAGGCGATCGTCAGCACGTCGAAGACGGTCAGGTTCTTCGACTTCGCGTAGCTCATGTTCACGCCCTTGATCCGCCGCTTGAAGTCCTGCAGCTGCAGCTGGACGAGGTCGGCGACCGGCGCGCCCGGCTTCAGTTCGAAGGTGTCGGGAAAGAGGAAGCCCTCGAGGTCCTTCGCCCCCTTGCCGCCGTACTTGGCCGGGTTCAGGTACTTCGACTTCACCGTCGCCTTCGTGTAGCTGCCGGGGACGCCGTCTTCTTCGACCAGCTGCGCCGCCTGCGAGCGGGTGTAGCCCTCCGGGATCGTCACCGTGACCGTGCGCTTGACGGGGGGCTGCGAGAGCTCGTCGATCGCTTCGCCGTAGCTCATTTCGTGGGCGAGGGTGAAGTGGCCGGAATAGATTTCCGAGCGCTTTCCGGCCAGCGTCACCCGGATCTGGAAGAGGGTCGAGCTGTCGATCACACCCTTTTCCGAGAGCAGGTCGCCGACTTCGCTGACGCTCGCGCCCTTGGGGACGTTGACCTGGACCCGGCCGTTGCCGGCGCCGTGGAAGGGCTGGAAGAGCTCGATCAGGAACCAGGCGACGAAGATCAGCGCGATCACGCCGAAGACCCGGAACGGGTGGCGGGCGATCGCGCCGAGGAAGCCCGGGCGGCGTTTGCCGCCGCCGTCGCCGGAGCGGCGGCCGTTGCGGGCGGCGCCGGCCATCTCCGGGTCGCCCTCGTCGTGGTAGACGGGCTCGGTGACGACCGGCGGCACCACGGGCTCGGGCTGCGGCTCGGGTTCCTCGTCCCAGAACTCCTGCTCGGGGCTGCGCGGCGGCCGCGGCGGCGCCGGGTCGACCGGTGGTGGCAGCGGGTCGTCTTCTTTGGGCGGCTGCTGCGGCGGAGGGGGCGTCGCCTTCTCCTCGGCCGGGGCCTGCTTGGCGGCGCGCTGCTGGCGCTTCTCTTCGCGTTCGCGGCGGCGCTGCTCGCGCTCGCGCGCGGCAGGGTCGCCGGGATCGGCGAACGGATCGTCCTTTAGCCAGTCGTCGCTCACAGGTCCTCTTCCTCGTCGCGTATGCCCTCTTCATCCAACGGGATCGGCGCCTCCGTGTCAGGGCCGCTGGCCAAGTAGGACTCGAGCAGGTGCGCGGCGGCAAGCGAGTCGCGGGCGGCGGAGGCGCCGCCGCGGCGGCTGGCGTCGGCCATCCGCGAGGTGAGGCGCTCGTCATAAGTCTCGACCGGGACCGAGAGCATCGCTTCCAATTCGCGACAAAAGCTACGGGCGAGGCCGGCTTGGCTGCCCTCCTCGCCGCTCAGGTGCAGCGGCAGGCCGACCACCACCTTCTCCACCCCGTGCTCGTCGACGATCTCGGAAACCGCCCGCGCCTCCGGCGGTTCGATCACTGGCATCGGCGTCGCCAGCGTCCCGCTCGGGTCGGAGATCGCGCAGCCGATGCGGACGGTCCCGTGGTCGAGAGCGAGCACCCGCATCCTCAGATGGTGGGTTTCATGGCCAGGTGCGCCTGGGGGCGCGACTGGCCAAGCAGGTCGAGGACGCAGGGCGCAGCCTTTGCTGGAGGCAAAGGCAAGCCCGAGGACGAAGAGATGCGCAGCGCCAGGCGCGTCATCCAGGTGTGCCTGGTCGTGGAACCCACCATCTAGCCGAGCTCCCGCTCGACCGCCGCGCGCGCCGCCTCGAGCGCCTCGCTCAGCTTCGAAGGGTCTTTGCCGCCCGCCTGCGCCATGTCGTCGCGACCGCCGCCGCCGCCGCCGACGATCGGGGCGATCTCGCGGATGATCGAGCCGGCGGAGATGCCGGCCTCGACCGCGTCTTTCGAGACCAGGGCAACCAAGCCGGCTTTGCCGCCGAACTCGCTGCCGAGGACGACCACTGAGGGCTGTCCAAGCTTCGACTGAACTCGATTGGCGAGATCGAGCAGCACCTTGGGATTCGCCTGCAGGCTCTCCTCGACCGCAGCGGTCACGACGCGACCGCCTGCGCCTCCAATCTGCTGCTCAGCTGCCGCCGCGGCGAGCTCGTTCGCTTCGGTCCCCAGCTGCTCGCGCTGGGCCTTCTCGGCGCCGGCGCTTGCCTCGCGCAGTTGCTCCGCCGCCCGCTTCGCGGCGGCGAGCGGGTCCTGCGGGTTGCCCAATACCTCGCCGGCCTCGCGCAGCTGCGCCTCGCGCTCGCGGAAGAAGTCGATCGCGGCGGGGCCGGTAATCGCCTCGACCCGGCGCACGTTGGCGGCGCTCGATCCCTCGGTGGTGACCTTGAAGATGCCGACCTCCGCCGTGTTGGCGACGTGGGTGCCGCCGCAGAGCTCGCGGGAGACGGAGTCGACCTCGACCACGCGAACCCACTCGCCGTATTTCTCGCCGAACAGGGCCATCGCGCCCAGCCGTTCGGCCTCCTCGCGGTTCATGTTCATCCAGCGCACCGGGCGGCTCGCCTTGATCAACTCGTTGACCCGCTCCTCGACGTCGCGCAGCTCGTCGGGGCTGAGCGCCTGGCCGTGCGTGAAGTCGAAGCGGAGCTTGTCGGGCCGTACCGCCGAGCCGGCCTGGCGCACGTGGGTGCCGAGCCGCTCGCGCAGGGCCGCGTGCAGGAGATGAGTGGCGGTGTGGTTGCGCATCGTCGCGTGGCGCACCTCGTGGTCGACTTCGGCTTCGACCGCGACGCCCGGCTCGATCGCCGCCCCGCTCGGCTCGACCTCGAGCGCCTGGTCTTCGCCGACGCGGTAGACGTCGACCACCCGCGCCTCGTCGCCACCCCAGCGCAGGACGCCAGAGTCGGCGACCTGGCCGCCGCCCTCGGCGTAGAAGGGGCTCTCCTCCAGCTTCACCAGCGCCTTGCCGTTGACCGGCTCGACCGCGGCAAGGCCGGTGGTGGCGCGCAGCGTCTCGTAGCCGACGAAGCGGGTCGGCGGCGCCGCCGAGGCGAAGGCGACGACGCGGTCGTGGCTGTCCTCGGAGCCGTGCGCGGTGGCCGCACCCAAGCGGGCGCGCTGGCGCTGTTCCTCCATCAGCTCCTCGAAGCCCTGGTCGTCGACCGAGAGGCCGCGTTCGGCCACGAGCTCCTTGGTCAGGTCGTAGGGAAAGCCGTAGGTGTCGTGCAGCTTGAAGGCGTCCTCGGCGCTGATCCAGGAGGTCTCCTGCGCGTCGGCTTCGGCGATCAGACGCTCCAGCAGCTCGCTGCCGCGCTCGAGGGTGCGGCCGAAGCTCTCCTCCTCGTCGCCGACCCAGCGCTCGATCGTCGCCCGCTCGGCGACCAGCTCGGGGTAGGCGTCGCCCATCAGCTCGATCGCCCGCGTGGCGAAGCGGCCGAGCCAGGGCGCCTCCAGGCCCAGGGTGTTCCCCTGCTGAATCGCCCGCCGCATGATCCGGCGCAGGATGTAGCCGCGGTCCTCGTTGGAGGGGACGACGCCGTCGGCGATCAGGAAGGCGGCGCCGCGGCTGTGGTCGGCGACGATCCGCATCGCCCGGGTGACCGCGCCGCCCTCCGCGTAGCGACGGCCGGAGAGCTCTTCGGCGAGGTCGATCAGCGGCCGCACGTGGTCGGTCTCGAAGACCGAGGGGACGTCCTGGAGGACCGCTGCCATCCGGTCGAGGCCCATGCCGGTGTCGATGTTTTTCATCGGCAGCTCGGTCAGGGTGCCGTCTTCGGCGAGGTCGTAGCTCATGAAGACGTGGTTCCAGAACTCGAGGAAGCGGTCGGTGTCGTCGCCGGGCCGCTCGCCCTCGGCGCCGAACTCAGGGCCGCGGTCGAGGTAGAGCTCCGAGCAGGGGCCGCAGGGGCCGGTCGGGCCCGCCTGCCAGAAGTTGTCCTCGCGGCCGAGGCGGACGATCCGCTCATCCGGGACGCCGGTCGCCTTCCAGATCTCGATCGCCTCCTCGTCCGGGCCCAGCCCGAGCTCCTCGTCGCCGCCG
>DASSNA010000217.1:0-4726 GCA_035688445.1 Solirubrobacterales bacterium
GATCCCCAGCATCGCGAAGACGGTGCCCGGGCTCCACACCGCGATCGACGGGGGGAGCGCCCCGGCGGCTCCGAGCTTGGTGAAGAAGGCGAAGATGCCGAGGAAGATCATCCCCAGCACCACCGAGAGGCCGATGCCGTAGAGCGCCCCCTGCCGGCCGAGGCGGAAGGCGAAGGGCAGCGCCACCAGAGCCATAATGAACGACGCCACCGGGAAGGCGATCTTGTTGTACAGCTCGACCTGCAGCTCGGGGACCGTCTGGCCGCTCTCCCGCAGCTCCTCGATGTAGTCCTTGAGCTCGCGGTAGCGCATCTGCTCGGGCGGCCGGATCTCGGAGTCGAAATAGCTCGGCGTCTCCGGGTAGCGCACGATCTTGGGCACGTCGAAGCGCTTGTAGGAGGTCACCTCGACGCCGTCGAACGAGCGCGCCCAGCCGTTCGAGAAGACCCAGGCGTCGCCGATGTACTGCGCCGTCTCCGCGACCAGCCGCCGGGTCAGCCGGTGGCCGGCGTCGAAGTCGAACACCTGCAAGTGCTGGAGCGTCTGCTGCTGGGCGTCGTAGTGCAGGTAGTTGTAGATGTACCTCCCCTGGCCGAACAGCCACTGCCGGTCCGCCCGCCGGTAGGTGCGCACCGTCTTCTTCCCTTTGATCTCGTCCTTGAGCTGGGCCACCTTCTCGTTCGACGCCGGCAGCACCTCCGACTCGAGATAGGTGCAGAAGAGGGTGACGAGGAGCGCCACCGCGAGGGCGGGGAGCGCCAGGCGATAGAGGCTCACGCCGAGCGCGCGACAGGCGATGATCTCGTTCGTGCGCGCCAGCAGGCTGAAGGTCATCAGCGTGGTGACCAGCACGACGATCGGCGCGATGTCGTACAACATCTGGAGAGACAGGTACTTGTAGTAGTTGAGGACGATGCCGTTGGCGACCTTGTTCTTGAGGATGTCGTCGATGTTCTCGCTCAGGTCGAAGATGACGAACAGCGAGACGCCGGAGAGCACCACCAGCAGGAAGACGACCGTGAAGAGGCGGGTCACGTAGCGGTCGATCAGGTTGGGGAAGACGATCCGCAGGCGGGGGAGGCGCAGCACCAGGTCGGTCCGGCGGTCGGGCTTGGGAGCCGCGGCACGGCGCTGCCGCTCCTGGCGGCGCTCCGCGCGGCGCTCTGTCCCCTGCCGGCCGCGGCGGAGGCCCTTGAGGCGCAGCAGGCGGCTCCACAGATCCTCGCGGACCCAGCGGTCGAGGCGGCTCAGCAGCAGGCTCTTGTCGCGGTTGCGGCGGACGAGGAGGAAGACGCCGGCGACGGCCAGGAGGATGTTCGGCGACCACATGGCCAGCCAGGGCGGGATCTTGCCAAAGTGGGCTGCCTCCTCGCCGTTGTTGAGCAGGAGGTAGTAGACGATGATCACGCCGATCGACAGCGCGAAGCCCGAGGCCTTGCCGCCGCGGCGGTTGTTGATGCCGAGTGGGAGGGCGAAGAGGCCGAAGACCATGCAGGCGACGGGGATCGAGAACTTCTTGTGGATCTCGACCGCAGCGAGGTTGCGCTGCTCTGAGGCGGTCGCCGGGTCGTCGCGCAGGTCGCGCAGCTCTTCGAGGGTGAGCTCCCGCACCCCCTTGGAGACCGAGACCTTCGCCTTCTGCCCGCTGGTGAACTGGTCGTCGAGGATGAGGTCGAGCCGCTTGTGCCGGCTGACCTCGTAGCGGTCGGGAGCGTTCAGGTCGACCTTGTGGCGGACCGCGTTGAACAGCCGGAGGATCACCTTCTCGCCGCCGGGGTCCACCCGCACCTCGCCCCAGTCGGCGATTGTGATCTGGTTGTTCTGCCCCGAGGGGAGCGACTCGGCGAGGAACACCCCCTTCCAGCGCTTCTCGCCGGGGGGCACCTCGAAGACGTAGACCACCTTGCCTTCCCACTCCTCGTAGAAGACGCGCGGCTGCACCTGCTGCGCCACGGTCTGGCTCATGATCTCTAGCCGCAGCTCCTGCAGCGCGTGGTTGCCCCAGGGGAGGGCGTAGACCATGAGCAGCACGTTCACGGCGGTGAAGAAGCCGGAGAGCATCAGGATGGGCCTGTAGAGGGTGAGCAGGCTGACGCCGCTGGCCCGCATGGCGACCAGCTCGCTGTCGGACGACAGGCGGCCCACGGCGATCAGGATGCCGAAGAGGAGCGACATCGGCAGCGTCAGGACCACGATATTGGGCAGGGTCAGCAGCAGCAGCCGGCCGACGATCGACACCGGCAGGCCCCGGCGGATGATCATCTCGGCGGACTGGAACAGGAACCGGATCAGGAGGATGAAGGTATAGACTAGGAACCCCAAACCCAGGGGGCCCAGGATCTCCGAAACGATGTAGCGGTTCAGTCGGTTGAGCACGGCGCCATTATATGAGCCAGCCTTCGCGGCGCCAGGAGGATCGGCCCATGAGAGTCCGTCTGGAGCGCCGGTACCGGTTCAGCGCCAGCCATCTCTACCGTCGCCCGGAGTGGTCGGAGGAGGAGAACCGGCGCTGCTTCGGCCGCTGCGCCAACCTCCCGGGACACGGCCACAACTACCGTCTCTGGCTGACTGTCGAGGGGACTCCCGATCCACGGACCGGTTTCATCGTCGATCTCGGAGAGCTCGACGCCCTGGTCGGCGGCCGCGTCTTAGACGCCCTCGACCACCAGCACCTCAACGCCGCGCTGCCGGAGTTCGCCGCCGGCGCGGCCATCCCGTCGAGCGAGAACCTCGTCCTCTGGATCCACGGCCGCCTCACCGCCGCGCTGCCCGCCGGCGTCGACCTCGTCCGCCTGCGGCTGGAGGAGGACGAGGACCTGGCCGCCGAATGGCACCGCGAGTGAGCCGGCAGAAGCAAGGACGGACAAGGACACGCAAGGACAGACAAGGACCGCAAGCCTGTCGTCCCTGCCGTCCGTGAAAGTCCGTGAGAGTCCGTGAAAGTCCGCGGCCGGCTCTTAGCGCGGACGAGTTGACATAATAGGCCTTATCGGCATCGCGTACGACAGGACGACTGGCGGGGCTTCCGGCTCAGTGAGCCGTCTCTTGGCGCAGATCGCCGAGGATCTGCTCGAGGGCGCGGATCAAGTCCTCTCTGTCGACCTCGCTCTGCCGGAAGCTCAGCGACAGGCTGAACTTCCGGTCCGGCGACTTGAAGCGGAAGACGTAGGGCTTGCGGCGGCCGCCGCTCTTCCCTTTGTCGGTCCGGCGCAGGCGCTGCCGCAGGTCGTCCCGGTTGAGGCCGCGCCGGGCGACCTCGTCGAGCAGCTCGATCATCTCGGCCTCGCTACCGACCTTGAGGATCTCGAGCAGCAGCGACTTCGACGTGATCGCCAAGGCCTGCACCGTGTCGCGCACGCGCGGCGGCATCTGCAACAGCGAGAGGCTCTCGGTGATCACCGTTCGCGACTTGCCGACCGAGTCGGCGATCTCCTCATGCGTGTAGCCGTGGCTCTCGGCGAGGAGACGGTACCCCTCGGCCTCCTCGAAGGGCGTCAGGTCCTTGCGCTGGAGGTTCTCGATGAGGGCGATCTCGAGCGCCTCCTGCGCGGAGACGTCCATCTCGATGACCGGCACCTCGTAGAGCCCCGCCTCCTGGGCGGCGCGATACCGCCGCTCGCCGGAGATGATCCGGTACAGGACCCCGGCGGAACCGTCCGCCGCCTCCTCGGGGCGCGGCCGGACGAGGATCGGCTCGAGGATCCCTTTCTCGCGGATCGAGGCGACCAGCTCGTCGAGGTCGCCCATGGTGCTGCGCGGCTGATGCGGGTCCGGCTCGATCGTCGACAGGGGGGCCATCTTCCCCACCGGCGTCTCGTGGCGTGCCGTGAGCTCCTCGACGAAGTGGGTGTCGTGGCGCATCTTGACACGCAGGGGCAAGCCACCTCGTTTGCGGGAAGGGTCAGACACGGCTCAGCACCTCCTCCGAGAGACGATAGTACTCGTAGGCTCCCGTGGACCTCGGCGCAAAGCTGAAGATCGACTCGCGGTAGGCGGGGCTCTCTTCGAGACGGACGCTCTTGGTGATGACCGTCTCGAAGACCTTGCTCCCGAAGACCCGCTGGATCTGCTCGTAGATGTCCTTGGCCAGGAGGGTCCGCTTGTCGTACATGGTGATCAGGGCGCCCAGGATCTGGAGCTGGGGGTTGGCCCGCACCTTGATCTTGTCGATCGTCTCCAGCAGGTCGTCGGTCCCCTCCAGGGCGAAGTAGCTGGCCTGGATGGGCACCAGGACGTGCGTGGCAGCGACCAGGGCGTTGACCGTGATGATCCCCAGGGTCGGCGGCGTGTCGATGATGATGTAGTCGTAGGCGTCCTGAATGCCCGTCAGCTCGTCCTTGAGCCGGTAGTGGCTGTCCAGCTCGCCGATCAGCTTCGCCTCGATCTTGGCAAGCGCGATCGTCGAGGGGGCGAGATCGAGGTTCGGCACCTTCTCCGCCGGCCGGATGATGTCGGCGAGATGGACGTGGTCCTCGGTGAGCGCGTCGTAGATGGAGGTCCCGAGCTGGTGGATGTCGAGGAACGACATCGAGCTGTTGGCCTGCGGATCGAGATCGACGACCAGCGTCTTGATCCCCTTGCTCGCCAGGGCGGCGGCCAGGTTGATCGCCGTCGTGGTCTTGCCGACCCCGCCTTTTTGATTGGTGATTGCGATGATCATGGGACGGCGGGCAGTCTAAGAGATGCCCCGGGCAGGGTCAAGCCGCGCGGCGGATGTCGGCGCGCC
>DASSNA010000253.1:0-3432 GCA_035688445.1 Solirubrobacterales bacterium
GAAGCTCCTCCAGGCGCGCAGCGACCTCGAATCGGCGTCGCGCAAGCGGCGCACCGAGCTCGAGGCCCTGGAGCGGCGGCTCACCCAGAAGGAAGACAACCTCGACAAGAAGGGCGACGAGCTCGCCAAGCGCGAGAAGGAGCTCAGCCAGCTCGACCGCTCGATCGCGGCGCGCGAGAAGGGGCTGGAGAAGAAAGAGATCGACCTCGACCGCATGATCCAGGAGGAGCGCTCGAAGCTCGAGCAGATCGCCGGCCTCACCCAGCAGCAGGCGCGCGAGGAGCTGATCCACATCCTGGAGGACGACGCGCGCATCGAGGCCGCCCACATCGTCAAGCGCATCGAGGACGAGGCGCGCGAGCAGGCGGGCAAGCAGGCGCAGCGCATCATCGGCATGGCCGTGCAGCGCTCGGCCTCCGACTACGTGTCGGAGACCACGGTGTCGGTCGTCATGCTCCCCAACGACGAGATGAAGGGGCGGATCATCGGCCGCGAGGGGCGCAACATCCGCGCCCTCGAGCTGGCGACCGGCGTCGACCTGATCGTCGACGACACGCCCGAGGCGGTCATCCTCTCCGGCTTCGACCCCTTCCGCCGCGAGGTGGCGCGCGTCGCCCTGGAGCGGCTGATCACCGACGGGCGCATCCATCCGGCGCGCATCGAGGAGGTGGTCGAGAAGGTCAAGGCGGAGTTCGAGCAGAAGATCCAGTCGGAGGGGGAGGCGGCGCTCCTCGAGCTGGCGATCCCCGGCATGCACCCCGAGCTGGTGAAGCTCCTCGGCCGGCTGCGCTACCGCACCTCGTACGGCCAGAACGTGCTCCAGCACAGCAAAGAGGTCGCCTTCCTGGCCGGCACCATGGCGGCCGAGCTGCGGGCCAACATCCAGGTGGCGCGGCGCGCCGGCCTGGTGCACGACATCGGCAAGGCGATCGACCGCGAGATGGACGGCACGCACCTGCAGATCGGCATCGACCTGCTGCGCAAGTTCGGCGAGAGCGAGGACGTGGTGCACGCCATGGCCTGCCACCATGGCGACTACGATCCGCAGACCGTCGAGGCGGTGCTGGTGACGGCAGCCGACGCGCTGTCGGCGGCGCGGCCGGGGGCGCGGCGGGAGGTGCTCGAGACCTACGTCAAGCGCCTCGAGAAGCTGGAGGAGATTGCCTCCGGCTTCAAGGGGGTGCAGAAGACCTTCGCCATTCAGGCCGGGCGCGAGATCCGCATCATCGTCGACAGCGGCAAGATCGGCGACGAGCAGGCGCTCTGGCTGTCGAAGGACATCGCGCGGAAGATCGAGCAGGAGCTGACCTATCCCGGCCAGATCAAGGTGACGGTGATCCGCGAGACGCGGTCCGTCGAGTACGCGCGGTAGGGGAGAGAGATTGAAGCTCCTCTTCGTCGGCGACATCATCGGCAAACCGGGGCGGCGGGCGTTGCAGAACCTGCTGCCGCGCCTGGTCGACCATCACCGCGCCGACTACGTGGTGGTCAACGTCGAGAACTCGGCGGGCGGCTTCGGGGTCACCCCCGAGGTGCTGGCCGAGATCGCCGACCTGCCGATCGACTGCTTCACCACCGGCAACCACGTCTGGGACAAGAAGGAGGGGGTCGAGATCCTCGACCGCGAGAAGCGCCTCCTCCGCCCGGCCAACTACCCTGACGGCAACCCGGGTCACGGCGTCTACGTCGGCGAGACCGCGGCGGGCATCCGGGTGGCGACGATCAACCTCGAAGGGCGGGTCTTCATGCACCACCTGGACTCCCCCTTCCTGGTCGCCGACCGCCTGCTCGCCGGCCTCGATCCCAAAGTCAAGGTGATCTTCATCGACTTCCACGCCGAGGCGACGAGCGAGAAGCAGGCGCTCGCCTTCTACCTGGACGGCCGGGTGAGCGCCGTGGTCGGCACCCACACCCACGTGCCGACGGCCGACGAGAGGGTCCTGCCGGGCGGCACCGCCCTGCAGACCGACGTCGGCATGACCGGCCCCTACGAGTCGATCATCGGCATGCGCGCCGACAAGGTCCTGAAGCGCTTCCTCCTCCAAACCTCCGCCCCCTTCGAAGTCGCCAAGCGCGACGTCCGCCTGGCGGGCGTGGTTTTGGATATCGACGAGACGACTGGTAAGGCGCGGGGAATCGAGCGGGTTCTGGTGCGCGACGAGGCGCAGGGGTAGGGGCGAGATGAAGAGACTGCGGTGTGACCCTGGTCGTCGAGGAAGACGGCACTTGAAGCGGGCCGCTGCTCAGGAGAGCCAGCGTCTTGCGGCACTGGATCGCATTCAGCATCTCCTGGACCGGCCCCCTGTCCAGCTCGGAGATCCACGTCCCACCCGGGACGATCTCCATGAGCGCTGACCTCCTCCGCCAACTCCCAATCGATCAGACCGAGCCCGCCGGATTCCTCAGGGTGTCCGAGTCACGACGACCGCGGCCCCCCGTTCGAGTTGCTGCCGATCCTGGGTGACAAGCTCCATTTCGAGCTGCCTGGCCAAGGCCACATAGATGGCGTCACAGCCTCGAACCTTGTGTTCGGCAGCGATTTCCGCGGCTTGGGCGGCGAGAGCTTCGGTTACTGGGAAGAGCTCAAAGAGGCGCCGCCCGCGGAGCAGGCGAACCGCCTGTCGAGCGAGATCCGCATCCCCGAGACCGCGGCTGAGCGCGGCGGCCACCTCGGCGAGAAGAATCACGGGGGAAACGATCGGCTCGGCCTCTCTTTGCCTCTCCGCCAACCAGCGGCGACTTGCCGGATGACCGGGCTCATCCACATTGAAGAGCGCCACACAGACGCTGGCGTCGACGACCGGCATACTATCGACGCTGATCTTCGATCAGCTCGAGGGCAGTCTTCGGCGAACGCCAGGACCGAGCGATCTCCTCGGCCAGGGTATCCAGCTTCTGGAGCGCCTCTTCCCGTTGCGCCTGGTCGCGGCCCTTGCGGACAGTCTCGGCGCTGTCCGGCATCCGTCCGAACGACTCCCGGAGCTGCCGGAGACGCTCGAGGACCTCGGCGGGCTCACGGGCGTGGCTGAGCTCGCGGTCCAGCAGGGTTCGTGCCATCTCCGACATGCTCATGTGATGTTCCCGCGCCTCCCGCCGGAGACGCTCCACGAGGCCCTCGTCGAGCATCAGGTTCACGCGTTTGAGTGGAGAGGCCATAGTTCGATTCCGAGTCGGCCTACGCATTCTACACACACTTGAGGTGATGCCGCCCCGACCGCGTCCCACAATTGACACGAGCTTCGTGCTCCACTAGTGTCGTGGCATGAGAAACGTCACCATCACCTTGGAAGAAGAGGTGGCTCTCTGGGTGCGGATCGAGGCGGCCAAGCAGGAGACGAGCGTGTCCCGTCTGGTGGGTGAGATGCTGCGGGAACACATGCAGACCGGGGCAGTCTATGAGGAGGCTCGGCAGCAGTTCTTTTCCATCGCGCC
>DASSNA010000273.1:0-2172 GCA_035688445.1 Solirubrobacterales bacterium
CAGATGGTGAGCAGGGTGTAGCCGCTCGCCATGAACAGCATGCCGGAGCTGGCGAGCAGCATCAGCGCGAAGTACTCGGCGGCGCGGTACCCCCCCTCTTCGAGGAAACGGACCGAGAGGAGGACGGTGAGCGCGGTCGCCGCCAGCACCAGCGCCTTCCAGAAGAAGGCGAAGCCGTCGAGCACGAAGGTGCCGTTCAGGATCAGCAGGCGCGCCGGCACGGACGCCCGCACCCGGAAGAGCAGGAAGCCGGTCAGCAGCAGGCTGACCAGCGCCACCAGCCCCGACTCCCGGCTGCCCAGGCCGCGGCCGAAGGTGCCGATCAGCAGCAGCAGCAGCCCCGCCGTGGCGAGCAGGATCTCGGGCGCCAGCAGGAAGAACTCTTGCGGGTTGGGCACGGTCTACTCCCCCGCCCGCCGGGCCGCGGCCTGCGCGGTGGCCGGCGGAGCCGTCGCCGGTGTGCCGGCCGCGACCGCCGTCCCCAGGCTGGGATCGACCTTCGCCACGATGTAATTCACCGGCTTCTCGATCACCCGGAAGAAGGGGGCGGGATAGAGGCCGATCACGAAGCAGAGGAGGACCAGCGGCGCCAGGTAGAAGACCTCGCGGCCGGTCAAGTCCTGAAGCTTCTCGTTCTCGCGGTTGGTGAGCGGCCCGAAGAAGACGCGCTGGTACATCCACAGCATGTAGGCGGCGCCGAGCACGATGCCGAGCGCGGCCAAAAGCGCCCACCACCAGGTGCGGTTGAAGGCGCCGACCAGGATGGTGAACTCGCCGACGAAGCCGTTCAACGTCGGCAGGCCGATCGAGGACATGGTGATGATCAGGAAGATGGTGGCGTAGAGCGGCATCACCGAGGAGAGGCCGCCGTACTCGGCGATCAGCCGGGTGTGCCGCCGCTCGTAGATGACGCCGACTAAGAGGAAGAGCGCGCCGGTCGAGAGTCCATGGTTGATCATCTGCAGCACGCCGCCGTTGATCCCCGGGCCGTTCAGGGCGAAGAGGCCGAGCATCACGAAGCCCAGGTGGCTGACCGACGAGTAGGCGACCAGCTTCTTCATGTCCTTCTGCGCCATCGCGACCAGCGCGCCGTAGAGGATGCCGATGATCGACAGCCCCGCCATCCACGGCAGCAGCGCGCGCGTGGCGTCGGGCAGGATGGGCAGCGAGAAGCGGATGAAGCCGTAGGTGCCCATCTTCAGCAGGACGCCGGCGAGGATCACCGAGCCGGCGGTCGGCGCCTCGACGTGGGCGTCGGGCAGCCAGGTGTGGAACGGGAACATCGGCACCTTGATGGCGAAGCCGACGAAGAAGGCGAGGAAGATCCAGATCTGCAGGTCCTTGGGGATCAGGTGGCCGATGTCGTGGAACTGCAGGATCGAGAAGGTCGCCGGGTTGCCCAACCCGTGCCAGCCGAGCAGGCCGCCGGCGTTGAAGAAGTAGAGCGCCAGGATGCCGAGCAGCATCAGCACCGAGCCGGCCAGGGTGTAGAGGAAGAACTTGATCGCCGCGTAGAGCTTGCGCGGGCCCCCCCAGATGCCGATCAGAAAATACATCGGCACCAGCATGACCTCCCAGAAGACGTAGAAAAGGAAGAAGTCCATCGCCATGAAGACGCCGAGCATGCCCGTCTGCAGGAGGAGCAGGAAGACGTAGTACTCCTTCTCGCGCTCGTGGATGGCGCTCCACGAGGAGACGAAGGCGAGGACGCCCAGGAGCGTGGTGAGGAGGACGAGGAGGAGCGCGACACCGTCGATGCCGAATTCGTAGCGCACTCCGATCGAATCGATCCAGGAGTGGCTCTCGCGGAACTGGAAGAGCTCGCCATGCGGGTCGAAGGCGAACCAGAGCGGCAGCGAGATCAGGAAGTCGAGGACGACGATCCCGGTGGCGAACTTGCGGATCAACGCCGTCTGGTCGCCCTTCATGAAGAAGATGACGATCAGCGCCCCGACCAGGGGCAGGTAGGCGGTGAGGCTCAGGATCGGAACGTTATGAACCCAATCGAACATGATTCCCCCAGAGTCCCCTCGTTGCGGCGGTCAGCCCCGCCGCAACACCATATAGACGCAAAGGAGGGCGAAGAGGCCCGCCACCAGGATCAGCGCATAGCTCGCGACGTAACCGGTCTGCACGCGGCGCAGGGCGCGCGACGACCGGCTGAGGCTCGAC
>DASSNA010000275.1:0-2310 GCA_035688445.1 Solirubrobacterales bacterium
CGCCTCCCTACAATGCCCCCATGGCCGACCCAGAGCTGAAGAGCAAAATCGAAGAACTGATCGCCGCCAACTCGGTCCTGCTGTTTATGAAAGGGACCCCGGACATGCCGCGCTGCGGCTTCTCGATGCGCGTGGTCCAGGTGCTGGACCAGGTCGACGTCGAGTACGGCGCGATCGACGTCCTCCCCGCGCTGCAGCCGCTGCGCGAAGTGACGGCGGAGATCTCCGACTGGCAGACCTTCCCCCAGCTCTACGTCAACGGCGAGCTGCTGGGCGGCTGCGACATCATCGAGGAGATGTTCGAGAGCGGCGAGCTGGGCGAGGCCCTCGGCGTCGAGCAGCCCGAGAACGCCCAGGTGCCGCAGAGCAGCGCGCCGCAGCAGTCGCCGCCCCTCCAGATCGAATAGATGCCCTCGCGGTCTGGTTAGACCGCGGCAGCCTGTTCGGCGGCGTCCTCTTTGACTTGGAAAGAGGAACCGCAACCGCAGGCCGCAACCACGTTCGGGTTGTTGACCTGGAAGCCGGCACCCTGGAGGCCTTCGACGTAGTCGACCTCCGAGCCGAAGACGAACTGCATGCTCACCTTGTCGACGACGACGGAGACGCCGTCCACCTCGAAGACGTTGTCATCCTCCTTGGCCTTGTCGAAGGCGAGCGCGTACTGGAAGCCCGAGCAACCGCCGCCGCGAACCGCGACCCGCAGCGCCTGCTCGGTGCCGTCGGCCTGCGATCCGAGCAGCTCACCGATCTTCTCGACGGCCTTGTCGCTGAGGGTGATCGCTGCTTGAGGGGTATCCGTCACTTCACAAAGTGTAGCGGCAGATGGTGATGGCCTAAAGCGACAGCACGTCTAGAATCGCTTTCGTGAGCTCGCCTGCCGAGACCGCGGTCGTCTGCGATACGACCGCCTACCTGCCAACCGAGCTGTTGGCGGAGCGTGGCATCCAGGCGATCAGCCTCTACGTCTCGGTTGGCGGCCATATGGAGAAGGAGTCGGAGATCACCGACTTCGACGACTTCTACGAGCGGCTGCGGGCCTCGGATACCGGCGCCACCACCTCCCAGCCCTCGATCGGCGACTTCCTCGAGGTCTACGAGCCGCTGCTCGCCGAAGGCCGGGAAGTCGTCTCGATCCACATCTCCGCGGGCATCTCCGGCACCTTCGAGGCCGCCGGTCAGGCCCGCGGGCGGTTGATCGAGGAAGGCAAGGGCGGCGAGCGGCTGCACGTGATGGATTCGAGAACCGCCGCCGGCGGCATGGGGCTCTGCGCCCTCGGCGCCGCTTCCGCTGCGGCCACCGGCGCCGACGCCCAGGGGGTCCTCGCACAGGCCGAGGAGACGCGCAAGTCGCTGAAGATGTGGTTCGCGATCGACACGCTCGAGTACCTGCGCCGTGGCGGCCGCATCGGCGGCGCCCGCGCCTGGATCGGCGGCGCCCTGAAGATCAAGCCGATCCTCACCCTCGAGGAGGAGATCACCCCGGTCGAGCGGGTCCGCACCCGCGCCCGCTCGTTGGAGCGGCTGCGCGGCTACGCCCGCCAGCGCAAGGACTCAGGCGCCTACGGCTGGGTCGTCCAGTACATCCAGGACAAAGAGACCGCCGACTCGCTGATCGAAGACTGCTACGAGATCTTCGGTTGCGAGCCCGCCTTCATCTCCGAGGTCGGGCCGGTCCTCGGCGCCCACGTCGGCCCGGGACTGCTCGGCGTCGGCAGCGTCCGCACAGAGCTGATCTCTTAAGCGGCCGTCAGCGATTGCGCTTTCGGCGGCGGAGCATTGCCCGCGCGCCGATGAAGAACCCGACCGCCGCGGCGCCGACGATCAGCTGCTGTTTGTGCTCCTCGACCTGGCGGCGCCAGTCGGTCAGCTCGTTGACGCGGCCGCGCAGGGCCTCGACCGAACCTCCCAGCTCGCGGCGCTTGAGGTCGATGTCGCGACGGATCTCCGCCGGGGAACGTCCTGGCGCACCGGTGCTCACGTGGCCTCCTTTTCGAGCATCTCCTTGGTCAGCTTCGCCTCTTCGATCGCCTGTTCGGGCATCGGGGGCGTGCCGGCCTTTAGCGCTTTGAAGGCGATCAGCCCGGCGAGGGCGGCGATCAGCAGGAAGATGCCCGCGGTGACGAAGTAGCCGGCCCAGATGTTGCCGTCGAAAAGTTCTTCGCCGAGCAGCCATGCGATCCCGTGCAGGATCAGGATCAGCGCCAGGAAGGCGAAGGTGCCGGCGGCGATTCCAACCGCGGAGCCGCGGAGGATCTTCGAGACTTTGTCCGAGATCTCGGCCTTGGCGAGCTCGATCTCCTCGCGGACGAG
>DASSNA010000308.1:0-13214 GCA_035688445.1 Solirubrobacterales bacterium
GCTGGATCCGAGCAGCGATGTTCCGCTCGGCGTGCAGCTGAGCTGGCGTTTGCGGGCGCTGATCTTCACCGGCCAGCTCAGCCCCGGCGAGCGACTGCCGAGCCTGCGCCGGGTCGCCGACTGGGCCGGCGTCAACGTCAACACCGTCCGCTCCGTCTACGAGTCGCTCGAAGGCAAGAGGCTGATCGTCAGCCAGCAGGGACGCGGCACCTTCGTCACCGAGGAGGTCACCCCCGAGCCCGAGCTGGAGGCGGTGGCCCTGGAAGCGCTGCGCAAGGCGCAGGCACTCGGCCGCGACCCCGACGACCTGGCCGTGGTGATGATGGCCTGCGCCAGCATGCTCGGCCCCGACGGGCAGGTCGGCACCGTGCCCGGGGTCGGCGAGGAGGCCGAGGACAGCGAGACGATCGAGGTCCGCTCGGAGCTGCGCCGCCAGATCGCCCGTCTCGAGGCCGAGCTCTCCACCTACGTCCGCGATCTCCCCGAGCTCTACACCGCCAGCCCCCGCGCCGAGGCCCACATCGCCGGTGTCGAGGAGCTGGAGGAGACCCGTGACACCCTAATCGCCAAGCTCTCCGAAGCGCAGAAAGCGGCGGCGAAGCGAGCGCGCGCAGTCGGCAAAGCCAAGCGCGGCAAACCCGGCGGCTCGAGCGAGGGCCCCCTCGCCGACGCCAAGACCTGGTGGAGCCGGTAAACGGAGAGGGAGGGATTCGAACCCCGAGCTTTAGATCGGATCGATCGGTTAGCGCACCTCCGACATTGACCACACCAGAGCGGGGTCAATGTCGGAGGTGCGACTCGTAGCTGTTACTCGGGCCGGGCTCTACGGGGCTATTAGAGGAACTCAAAACTTGACATCTCGAAATAATTTTGTCCCGACGGGTCTCAGCATGAGCGGGGAGACGTTTCAGACGGCCCAAATGTCGTGAAACTCCTTCGAATGCCCCGCCTGCGGCAAGACGCATCATTGGAGCCCCCAAGTTCGACCGACTGCTCAGCCTGGCCGGAACGGAGAGGGAGGGATTCGAACCCTCGAGAGAGCTTGCGCCCCCTACTCGCTTAGCAGGCGAGTGCCTTCAGCCACTCGGCCACCTCTCCACGCGCTTCCGCCGATTGTAGGTAACGAAGCGCGAGCAGGTTCTACAGTCCCCTGATGGAGTCACACGCGAGCGCCGGTTCCGGCGCCCACCTGGAGCGGCGCACGAAGATCATCGCCACGGTCGGGCCGGCAAGCTGGGCGCCCGAGGTGCTGGAGCAGCTGATCGCCGCGGGTGCCGACGTTTTCCGGCTCAACTTCTCGCACGCCGGGCGGGAGCGTCAGGCGGAGACGATCGCGGCGGTGCGGACCGCGGCCGAGCGGGTCGGGCGCGAGGTGGCGATCCTCGGCGACCTGCCGGGGCCGAAGCTGCGGATCGGCTCGATGCGCGACGACGTCGCCGAGCTGGAGACGGGGATGCACGTGACCCTGACGCCCGAGGAGGTGGAGGGGGACCGGGACACGATCCCGGTGCAGTGGTCGGGGGTCTCGGACCTGCGCGAGGACCAGCTCGTCTACCTCGCCGACGGGGCGATCCGATTGCGGGTCAGCGACGCCGAGGACGGCGGCGTCGGCGCCGAGGTCGAGGTCGGGGGGACGCTGTCGTCCCACAAGGGGATGAACATCCCCGGTGGCGTCGACCTGCCGGCGACCACCGGCGTCGACCTCGGCTGGGTCGAGTTCGCCGTCGAGAACGGCGTCGACCTGCTCGCGGTCTCCTTCGTCTCCAACGCCGCCGACCTCGACCTCGGCGCCGACACCGGAGTCCTCGGCCGCGCCCACACGCAGCCGGATCGAGCCGTCGGCGAGGTAGACGACCTGGTCCTCGCGCAGGTTGGCGACGCCCGACCAGGGGACCGGGATCGTCTCCTCATCCCCCTCGACGTCCTCCGGCGTCAGCGTCACGTGCATCCCCGTCTCCAGCTCGGCGAAGTCATCGCGCAGAGAGCCGATCCGCAGCTTCGTCCCCGGCAGGTCGCCAAGGATCGCCACCTCCTGGCCGACCCGCTCCGCCGCCGCCCGGATCGCCCCGATCGTCTCCGCCTGCCGCTCCGGCGGGGCGTGGGAGAAGTTCAGCCGGAAGACATCGGCCCCCGCAGCCACCAGCTGCTCCAGCACCGCCGGCTCCCAACTGGCAGGGCCAACCGTGGCGATGATCTTGGTCCGGCGCTCGCGGTGGGCGCCGGCAGTGGAGATCCGATCAGTCATCGAAGACGACTGTAGCCTCCCGGCGATCGCAGCCCGTTATTCCCGTTCGATCGACTGCTGGTGGCGGAAGACGTTGAGCGGGTCGCAGAGGGACTTCGCTTTCTGCAGCCGCTTGTAGTTGTTCTTGTAGTAGAGGTACTGCCAGTCCTGCAGGTCGACGTCCGGGTAGTTGACGAAGCAGCCGTCCATCGTCCCGTCCGGATAGGGCCCCCGCGCCCCGTACATCTCGTTGTAGAAGGCGCGGATCCAGCTGAGGTTTTCTTCGTCGTTTTCTTCTTCGTACCAGTAGGTCTGATACTGCAGCTTCATCACCGAGGAGCGTTGCGCCACCGCGGTTTCGCCTTCCGGGACGGCGTTGATCTGGCAGCCGTAGGAATCGACCTGCACCAGTGCCGAGACCGCGGCCTTGTTCGGCTGGTCGTGGAGGTATTTCCACAGCGTTTCGATCTGGTTCTGCGGAAAAGCCTGGTTCATGTAGGCGGACTTGTACTTGCCGCGCTGGTTGGGAGTGGCGCCGTCGAGCTGCTGGGTCGCGTAGAGCCAGGGCAGGACGCGGAGCGTCTCACTCGGGCTGGGGATCGCGAAGTGCCCAGACCCACTCCGCTGGACGACTGGCCGCGGGAGCCTGGCCGTCAACTCCCGCTTAAATTCCTCCAAGCGTTCCGGTTCGGGTTCGGCCCCTTGGACGGTCACGCTGATCTGCGAGGCCGGGCCGCTGTCCTGGTTTAGGTGCAGGAGAGCGAACAGGGGCGCCCATTCGCTGTCGGGGGCGCTGTTGGCGACGTGCCATTCGCCGAAGACCTTGATCAGTTCGGCGAAGTCATCTTCCGAGAGTTCGCTCCAGTTCCAAGCGAAGCTGAGGAGCAGCACCACCTCCGGCGCAGGTGGCGGGTCTTCGAACCAGAACCTGGTGACGATCCCGAAGTTGCCGCCCCCGCCGCCGCGGTGGGCCCAGGCGACTTCGCGTTCGAAGGCATCGGAGGAGCCGCGCTGCACTTTGACCACGTCGGCGTTGCCGTTTTCGTCGACCCGGACCACCTCGACCGCCGCCAGGTAGTCAGAGGTCAACCCGTGCATCCGCGAGAGCAGTCCATAACCGCCGCCGGTGAAGTGACCGCCGGCGCCGACCGAATAGCAGGAGCCTCCCGGCAGGGTCCGGCCGTACTCGCGATAGAGGGCGTTGTAGACGTTCCAGAGGGTCGCCCCTCCTTCGACGCAGTAGAGGTCGGTACCGGGCTCTTGGTAGACCCCGTTCATCGGCGAGAGGTCGATCAGCGCCCCGCCTTCGTTTTCGCAGACGAAGTTCTCGTAGCAATGGCCGCCCGAGCGGACCGTGATCCGTTTGCCTTCGGCCTGGGCTTCGCCGACGACCTTCGCCACCTGCGAGGTTTCGCCGCAGACCTGGACGTAGTCGGGGCTGGCGACCCAACGCGGGTTGAACCCCCGCACCATCGTCGGATAGCGCGGGTCTTCCGGTCCCACCCGGGCGCCCGGAAACATCTCCCGACATTCCGCCATAAAGTGACCCTACATGTTCCTTACCTGAACAGTCAGGTTTCCTACAGCGACAACCAGTCCGACTAGAAGAGCCCGAGCACCCAGTGGGAGACCAGGAGGAGGACAGCTACTCCTCCGCCAATTTCCGCAACGATGCCCAGCCCCCGCGGCACGAACTGGATGCGTCCCAGCAAGGTCGGCCATCTGCCTTTGCTGCCTCCTAGCTCCTCAGAGGCCTTGCCTGAATCTGACATAGACCCCACGGTGGCCACGTTGAGGGCGTGGTTCAGGACAGTGCGCTTTTGCGTGAGATCCGTGTGGAGTTCCTTGGGATATTCACTGCCCGTAGATCCATGCACATACCAGCGGCTGGCAAGTTCGGTGAACTCCGGGTAGTCGGACGCGTGTTTCTCTAAGGCACCTTTGCAGAGGAGATCAAGTTCGCGAACCTCTGGAAACGAGATGGAATTCGCGAGAGCGGGGATGTCAGGGCCCTCGAAGTCTGCTTTACGGAGAGCGTCAAATTCAGGAACGAACTTTTTGACCCTCTCGATCATGTCTTCGAGCGATGCCAAGCAAGCCCGGATATCGCTAGTTGCCGTCCCCATGCTGAATACGGTGCTCGATGCCAGACCAAATTTCGGAGCCTGGTCAGAGCGGAGAGGGAGGGATTCGAACCCTCGAGAGAGCTTGCGCCCCCTACTCGCTTAGCAGGCGAGTGCCTTCAGCCACTCGGCCACCTCTCCTTGAGCTGCGTCCGATTGTAGGAGTTAGCCGGGAACGGCGGGGATAGGCTGGGCGCCGTGCCTGGTCCCCCTCCCCAGTTCCACGAGCGCTACGAGCGGGTCTTCGCCGAGGTCGAGGCGCCGTTTGCCTTCGTCGACCTGGAGGCGATGTGGGCGAATGCCGACTCGATGCTTCAGCGGTCGGCGGGCAAGGCGGTCCGCGTCGCCTCGAAGTCGATCCGCTGCCGGGTGCTCCAGGCGGCAATCCTGGAGCGGGACGAGCGCTTCCAGGGGCTGATGACCTTCACTCTGCCGGAGACGCTGTGGCTGGCCGAGCAGGGGTTCGAGGACTTGCTGCTCGCCTACCCGACCGCCGACGCCGCCGCGCTGGAGGAGTTGGCGCTTCGTTCGGCGGCGAATCCGGACGGGGCGCCGATCGTGATGGTCGACTGCGTCGAGCACCTGGAGATGATCGAGTCGGTGCTGGGGACGGGCGCGGCACCGCTGCGGGTCTGCATCGACGTCGATGCCAGCTGGTGGTGGCTCGGCGGCCGGGTGAAGATCGGCCCCAAGCGCTCGCCGATCCACTCGGTCGAGCAGGCGGTGGCGCTGGCGCGGGAGATCGAGAAGCGGCCGCAGATCGAACTGGACGCGCTGATGGCCTACGAGGGGCAGATCTCTGGGGTCGGCGACCTACCGCCGGGGCAGCGCCTGCGGGGCGCCGCGATCCGCTTCATGCAGAGGCGCTCGGCGGCCGAAATCGCCGAGCGGCGGGCGGCAATCGTCGCCGCGCTGAGCGAGTTCGTCGAGCTGGAGATCGTCAACGGCGGCGGCACCGGCAGCCTTGAAACGACCGCGGCCGAGGAGGCGGTGACCGAGGTGACCGCCGGCTCGGGCTTCTACGCGCCCGTCCTCTTCGACCACTACAGCCGCTTCAGCCTCACCCCGGCGGCGGCCTTCGCCCTGCCGGTCACCCGCAAGCCGTCCGAGTGGGTGGCGACGGCGCTCGGCGGCGGCTACCTCGCCTCCGGACCCGGCAACCCGGGGCGCCTGCCCGAACCCTGGCTGCCCGAGGGGCTGCGGTTCGACGACGAGGAGGGAGCGGGGGAGGTGCAGACGCCGCTGCTCGGCGAGCCGGCCGGATCGCTCGGCGTCGGCGACCGGGTCTATCTGCGCCACGCCAAAGCCGGCGAGCTCTGCGAGCGCTTCGACACTCTCTACCTGGTCGAAGGCGACGCGATCGTCGACGAGGTCCCCACCTACCGCGGCGACGGCAAAGCCTTCCTCTAGCCGAACTGCATCAAATTCCAGGGCCAGCAAACCGGAAATTTGATGCAGTCGGATCAGGAGCCGAGGACGCGGTCGGTGTACTCGTTGGCGAAGGTGCGGCTGGCGTCCAACTCGTCGCGGGCGCGCTGGAAATCCGCCCAGGCGGGGTAGCGCGGCGCCAGGGTGGCGGCGGTCTGGAAGTGGCGCTTGCCCCAGTGGGGGCGGCCGCCGTAGTCATCCATGATCTTCTCCACTGCCTCGAAGTAGGGGCGCCACTCCATGCCGCGATACTGGTGCACGGCGATGTAGGCGCTGTCACGTTCGTGGGCGGGGCTGAGGAGCGCGTCGTCGCCGGCCGAGACCCGCATCTCGATCGGGAAGAAGACCGGGTACTCGTTCGCCCGCACCCACTCGACCACCCGCCGCGCCGCCTCGGGGCCGTGCTCGCGCGGCAGCGCGTACTCCATCTCGGTGAAGCGGACCCGCCGCTCGTTGACGAAGACGCGGTCGCTACGGTCGCTAGTGCGGCTGCCGGAGGCGAGGCGACCGGCCAGCCGCGAGAGCGCCGGGATCGCGGCCGGGATCGCCTTCCCGGCCGCGGCGAGCGCCCCCAGCGCCCAGTTCTCCAGGACCACGTCGTTGAGGTAGGCGGCAACGGGACCGCGCGGGCGCGGCGGCTCCTGCGTGCGGTTGCGCTCCAGGACCAGCGCCAAATCGGAGTAGGGGAAGGTGAAAAGCTCGAAGTGATCGTTCGCCGCGGCCCGCTCCTCGAAGGTGTCGAGCACCTCCTCGCGCGGGTGCGGCGAATCGACCCGGAGGAGATTGAAGGCGGGGACGCAGCGCAGCGTCACCGCCGAGATCGCCCCTAGCGCTCCCACCCCCACCCGCGCCGCTCGCAGCAGCTGCGGATCGGTGGTGCCGCTGAGGTGGCGGACGCTGCCGTCGGCTAGAACCAGCTCGAGGCCCTCGACCTGGGCGGAGAGGTTGCGCAGCTTGGCGCCGGTGCCGTGGGTGCCGGTGGAGATCGCGCCGGCGATCGTCTGCCGGTCGATGTCGCCGAGGTTCTCCATCGCCAGCCCCAGCCCGGCCAGGTCCTCGTTCAGGTCCGCGAGGACGGTGCCGCCGCCGACCTTGACCAGGCCGGAGCCCGGATCAGCATCGAGAACCCCCGCCAGCGAGCCGAGGTCGATCATCGTCCCCTCGGTCAGCGCCGCCTCGGTGAAGGAGTGGCCGGAGCCTGCAACCTTCACCCTCTGCCCCGCCGCCGCGGCGGCGGCAATCGCCTCCGCCAACTCCTCGCGACTGCCGGGACGAACGATCTGCGCCGGCCGGCAGGATTGATCGCCGGCCCAGTTCGCCCACTCGCCGGAGGCTCGCTTCGCTCGCGCCATGGCCCGAGCCTAGCCGCCACGCGGCCCGCCGGCTCAGCTGGCAGTCGCGTGCGCCTCGGGGTCGGGAGCCGTGGGGTTGGCTTCCATCGTCCGGTAGGCGTAGATGACGGTTAGCGCCATCAGTATCGCGATCACAAAGCTCGGCTCCGAGTAGCCGGTAAGGCTGGCGACGACCCCGCCCCCGATGCCGCCGAGCACCTGCCCCAAGGCCCAAGCCATGTTCGATACCCCCGCCGCAAATCCCTGGTGGAGGTTGCTCGCCTCGGCGACATCAGAGATCAAGGTCAGCGCCGGGGCGAAGCAGAGGCCAGCGCCAAGCGAGGTGAGGATCAAGGCGCCGAGGACGGCACCCAGAGACGCCACCACCGCGAGCGCAACCATCGCCAGAGCGCAAATCGAGAGCCCCATCACGTAGGGCAAGCGCCGCCCGACGCGATCGGAAAGGTGACCCGCTACCGGCGCTAGCGCCGCCTCCAATCCAGCCCCGACGATGAACCCGCCAGCGATCAGCACGTGTCCACCGCCGAGGCCGTCGATTCGCAGCGGCACCAACACCTCGATCGCACCGAACATCACCGAGGGAACGGCGACGAAGGCGGCGGACTCCAGCAGCGGTCGGCTGAGCAGCGTCGCGACCACTTCTCTCAGGCTCTGGCGCTCGGGAGTACGGGACTCCGGAAACTTCGAGGCAATGTAAGAGAGCACCAGCGTGATCAGGAGAACCGAGCTGAAGACCGGCTCGGTGCCGATTTCGCCGGCGACCGCGCCCAAGGCGGGCCCGAGCAGCGCCCCCGCCACGGCGGTCCCCAGGGCGGTGCCGATGATCGAGCCTCGGTTCTCCTCGGGCGCGGTCGTAATCAGCCAGGTAAGAGCACCCGACCAAATCAGCGCGCCCGAGATCCCCTGGATAAATCGCGCTGCGTCGAGCAGGACGATCTCATTGGCAAAGCCGAAGGCGAAGCTCGAGCAGCCGAGCAGCAACAACCCGCTGATGACCGTGCGCCGCGGCCCCATCCGGCTGGCAACAAAGCCCGCCGGTAAGGAGCCGACCAGCGTTCCCGCCGCGTAGGAGGCCGAGAGAATGCCCGCCTGCGCCTTGCTCAAACCCAGTTCGTCAACGTAGCCCGGCAGCAAAGGCGCGATCGCCGCGAAGAAGGCGACGTCAAAGAAGATCATCGCCGAAGCGAGAAGAAGCAGCCTACGCATTTGAGAATCCAATCAGGGCACGCAAGCGCGAGCGTGCGTTCCTGTCTCTAGCATTGGCAAGGCGGCGTTTTCGGAGGGGTGGCAGAGCGGTTGAATGCGGCGGCCTTGAAAGCCGTTAGGCGCTTTTCGGCGTCTCGTGGGTTCGAATCCCACCCCCTCCGCCTACTGACTATGGCAGAAGGCAGGATCGCCGACCTTAACCGGTCGGGACCCCTGAGCAGTACCGAAATGATGCTACTTATAAGTCTGTAGACCTTCAAGTAGCGGAGCGGGAGCTTTCCGGTCATGGAGGGCGACCTGCAGCGCACCATCGGCCAGAACCTGCGCGCGTACCGCCTGGCCCGCGGCTTGAGCCAAGAGGCGTTCGCCGAGCTACTCGGCGTGCACCGCACCTACATGGGCAGCGTCGAGCGCGGTGAGCGCAACTTGACGCTGCGCAGCGTGGAGCGGATCGCTGCGCGAATAGACGAGGAGCCACTGGCGTTGCTTCGCCCCGCCCGTCGGCGCTGAGCAGACGCCTGAGGGCGCTCTATCTAACTAACCCTCGTCGAGCTCGACCCGTTCGATCGTCTGCGGCTCGAGTGGCTTGTCGCCGGCATCGGTCGGCACCGACTCGATTGCGTCGACCACGTCCATGCCGTCGATCACCTCGCCGAAGACGGTGTGCTTGCCGTCGAGCCAAGGGGCGGCACCGGTGGTGACGATGAAGAACTGGGAGCCGTTGGTATTCGGCCCCGCGTTGGCCATCGCCAGGGCGCCGCGGACGACTTTGCGGTCGTTGATCTCGTCCTCGAAGGTGTAGCCCGGGCCGCCGCGGCCGGTCCCCTCGGGACAGCCTCCCTGGACCATGAAGTCCGGGATCACCCGATGGAAGACGAGCTGGTCGTAGAACCCGTCCGCGGAGAGCTTGCGGAAGTTCTCGACGGTTTTCGGCGCGTCCTCGTCGTGTAGCTCGAGCACGATCGCCCCGGCGCTGGTGTGAAGGGTCGCTTGCGACATGGTCGGAAACCCTAGCTAGCCGTGTACCCGGACGGTGACGGGACGGGAGGAGCCGGGCGCATACGGCCAGCGCTCCTCCGCCAGCGCCGTCGCGCGCAGGCGGATCGTCGCAGCGCCACTGACGTAGCGGAAGCGGTAGCGGGCGCGGAAACGACCGTGGTGGTCGCTGCGAGTGACGAGAACCGGCCGCCAGCGCTCGCTCGCTTGCTCGAAGTACTGAATCGCCACCAGCTTGCCGCGACGTGGAAGCGGCGCACCGCGGCCGGCGACCTTGCCGCTCAACCGCACTACCTCACCGGTCTGCAGGGTCCGCGGAGCCGCGCGCAGCGAGATGCCGGAGCGCACCCGCAGCTCCAGGCCCGGACGTCGCGCCGGATCGAGACCCTCGTCGCCGGCGAAGGTGACGGTGACGCGGCGTGAGGGACCCGGTGGCAGCCGTAGCTCGAAGCCGCCCTGCTCCCCGGTCCGCACGGTTTGCGCACCGATCCGGGCGAGGGCCCCATGAGAGGGGTGGGAGACGATCCGCAGCTCCCGCCGGCCTAGGCCGGCGCCGTCGGCGCGGGTGAGGCGACCGCTGAGAAGCGCCGGCGCCCCGAAGGAAACGGTGAGGACGTCGCCGTGGCCGTGGCCTCCACGCAGGCGGGCGAACAGGCGCGTCTTGGCCTTAGCGGGCTCCAGCCTGCGGATCGACATCTGGGTGCCGTCGGCGTGCAAGCTCGTCGAGGCGGTATTGCCGGCGGCATCGACAGCGTCGGCACGGAAGACATAGGTGCCATAGCCGAGCTCCGGTAGCGGCGCGACGAGATGACCGCTGCCGGCGGCGTCCCCCGGCAGCAGCTTGGTCGGCAGCTCGATCCACTGGGAGGAGTCGAAGCGCCGGTAGAAGAGCGACCCGGAGGCGGGCCCGGAGTGAGCGTCGGCGACGTCCGCGCGCAGCTGACCGTCCGGCGCGTCGACGAAAGCGACGCTCGGGGGGACGTTGTCAAAACGCAGCGGCACCGTCACCGCCGAGCTCGGGTCCTCGTTGCCGGCCTCGTCGCGCAGCCACAGCCGCAGCGAGTAGGTACCTGCGGCCGGCACCGCGAGATCGCCGAGGGAGGTGAGGTCCCGCCCCGCCGCGAATTTGACGCCACTGTCGAAGCCGCCGGGGCCGGTGAGCTGCCAGGAGACACCGACGATCGGGCTCGCCTGGCCCTGACTCGGGTTTTCCCAGCTGAGGTCGAAGTCGTTGGCCAGTCGCCACCCCTCCCCGCCGGCCAGCCGGGGCGAGCGCGGGTGCGCGGGCGGGTTGTTGTCGATGTAGATGGTGCGGGGGGACACGCAGCCGACTCCGCCCGCAAAGTCGGTCTCGCAGCTTCCGAGAAGGTGGGGGCCGTCGCTGAAGGAGCCGGTCGGCACCCATTGGGTAGTCGAGATCGAGAGCGAGCAGGGCAGCATCCTGGTCGCCCGCCATTCGCCGCCGATCGTCGCCTTCGCACAGGGGTACTCGGTCAGCGCTACCCGGCTCCCATCGAGGATGGTTTCGGCGAAGCGCAGGCCCGAGCCGACGTCGAAGCCGGAGGCGACGAGCGGCTGCGTTCCCCTGTGCCAGCCGCCGGCGGTCGCTTCGCCGGCGATCCCCGCGGAGGGGACGTATTTGTCCTCGAGCGTCAGGGTCACCGCTCGCAGCGCCGACCAGGATTCCGCCTCCAGCGAGCACCATTCGCGCTCGGGCATGGCGCAGAGCAGGCGGTCCTCGACGGCGGGAACAGGCGTCTTGAAACCGGCGGTGAACTCGCGTGGCGTCGTTTCCGTGGTGGAGGCGGAGATGAAGGGCGTGAAGCCGCCGCCCCAGTCGGCGACGCCGAGCCGCTGCGAGAGACCGTCGTGGAGGGCGTGCCACCAGGTACCGCGGATCTGGGTGATGCCAGTGCCGCCGGGTGCCTGCCAGCGCCATGAGGCGAAGCGCCCGCCCGAGACGGTGCCCTGCCCATCGCGCGTGAGGCTCTTGACGTGAACACCGTAAAAAAATTCCGGGCCGGAGGGCACGCAGAAGGCGTCGGGGCGGAACTTGGCGCCGCCGGTGGTGTCGGCCCAGCTCGCATCGGCGCCGACGTACCAGCCGCACTGGGCAACGGCGTACTTGCCGGCGCTGGCCTTCGCGGCCGCCAGCAGCAACACGCTCAGCGCCAGCAGCACCCCCATCGCAACGATCCTTCCCACGGCAAACCTGGTGCCAGACATCGGTCCTCCTTCGCTCGACTGCGTTTCCAGGGGTCCAAGGGCTGGGCCGACCGAAACTCTCCCCCCCTGGTCAGCAATCCGACCTCTCCCGGCAGCCGAGGAGGCGCCTTTGCGAGAATCGGCGCAATGGCACTTCCCACTAAAGATCAGATCACCGAGAGGCTGCGCGCAGTCATCGACCCCGAGCTGCGCCGCTCAATCGTCGAGTTGGGCATGGTCCGCTCGATCGAGGTCAAGGAGAGCGGCCGGGTCGAGGTCGTGGTCTCGTTGACCACCGCCGGCTGCCCGATCCGCTCCCACTTCGAACAGGCCGTCGCCCAGCAGGTCTCCCAGCTGGAAGGCGTGACCGAGGTCGCGGTCGGCTTCGACGTCCTCTCCGACGAGGAGAAAGGCCACCTGCAGCAGACCCTCGGCCGCGGCAAGCTCCCCGAGGGGGCGCTGGCGCAAGTGAAAAACGTGATCTGCGTCTCCTCCGGCAAGGGCGGGGTCGGCAAGTCGACGATGACCGCCAACCTGGCCGCGGCGCTGACCGCCGAAGGCCACCCGGCGGGGGCGCTTGACTGCGACGTCTATGGCTACTCGATCCCGCGCATGCTCGGGGTCAACCGCAAACCGGAAGTCAATGCCGAGCGCAAGATCCTGCCGCTGGATTCGCCGAGCGGGGTGAAGGTGATGTCGATCGGCTTCTTCGTCGAGGACAACTCTGCGGTCGTTTGGCGCGGCCCGATGCTGCACAAGGCGATCCAGCAGTTCCTCGAGGACGTCGCCTGGGACGAGCTCGAGTACCTGCTGCTCGACCTGCCGCCAGGGACCGGCGACGTTTCGATGACGCTGGCGCAGTTGCTGCCGCAGGCGAAGTTCGTCGTCGTCACCACGCCGCAGCCGGCGGCGCAGTCGGTGGCGCGGCGCGGGGCCGAGATGGCGAGCAAATTCGACCTCGAGATACTCGGCGTGATCGAGAACATGTCCGGCTTCACCACCCCCGACGGCGAGCGCTTCACGATCTTCGGCGAGGGCGGCGGTCAGCAGCTGGCCGACGAACTCGACGTGCCGCTGCTCGGCAAGGTGCCGCTCTCCGAGCCGCTGCGCGAGCACTCCGACAACGGCTCGCCGCTGGCGATCGACGACCCCGACGCGCCGGCCTCGCAGGCGATCCGGCAGGCCGCCCGCGGCATCATCGCCGCGACTCCGCAGGAGCTGCCGGTGCTGCAAGCGACGCCCGCCGCCGCGGAAGCGCCGCCGGTGAGCGGCACGCCGCTGCCAGTCGTCCAGTAGCGCCTGCGTGACCAAGCGCACATTGGAAAGCGAAACTTTCGACGCCGACCTACGTTAAGGTCTGCACACAAACGCCTAATCCACGGCTAAGAGAGCCGCGGAACGGGGGACCCAAGTGTCCGGGGCGAGCCCACCCAAGGGTGGGGGCGCAGGCTCCTTCAGCGCCAGCCCGTCAGCTAACCCCGTCGGCCGCCGAAGGAGGAATTGAATGAAGAACGCCCTCGGGGTGGCCCCAAAAACGCCCGCCCTCAGACTTTTCCTTGCGGTACTGGCTTCGTTAGCCGTCGTCGCGTCTGTCGCGGCGCCGGCCGGGGCGACCACCCCAGGTGGCGTCACCTCGACCACGCCCGAAGCAGAAGAAACGACCGAAACCGGCCCTCCCGA
>DASSNA010000314.1:0-2639 GCA_035688445.1 Solirubrobacterales bacterium
TGGGCGCCGTTCCAGTTGGCGATCCAGAGCTGGTCGGGAAGTTGGTAGCCGGTCCCGACCTGTCCGGCGAGCTCGGCGATCCCCGAGGCGCTCGAGCTGTAGACGCCGGAGACGTAGCCGAGCTCGTGCAACTTCTCGGTCCAGGCTTCCAGGAAGGCAAGCGTGGCCGAGGTGGCCGAGGAGGTGCGGCTGTAGGACTCCATGTCGAAGTAGATCGGGCTGCCAGGGCCCATCGCCACTTCGTTTGCCGCTTCGACCGCGTCGATCGCGGCGGCCACGCCCTGCGCCGTCGCCTGGCTCGAGCTGAGCTTGGCGCAACTGGAGCAGGCGCTGGTCGGAGCCTGTAGACCGACGTAGGTGGGGATCAGGTGCCAGCCCGCCGCGGTCTGCGCCGCCACCCATTCCGGCGTCAGGTTCGGCTGCGAGCAGGCGCGGTTGGCGCCCCCGATGTAGACGCCGACCGCGCGGTACGGCGATTCCTTCCAGGCGCTCATCGACCGGGCGGAGGGGGCGCTGCAGGCGTCGAAGCCGAGGCCCGTGAAGATCGTGCCCGAGCGGGCCGCGGTGCCGGCGCTCGCGCGGGCTCGCGGCAAAATCGGCGCGAGCGAGGCGGAGCGCGGTTCCACCAGGATCGCCCGGCGCCGCCCGATCGCCTCGGCCGGGCAGTCCTGCTGGGAGGAAGGAGTCCCGAGGTAGACCGCCCGCCGGTCGAGCCGCACGCACGTCCGTGGGTGATCGGCGAGCCGAATCACCGGCCACCCCGCCGGCACGCTCACGTCGCGCCCGTCCAAATGCACGGTCTCCTTGCCGGCCGCGCCAGCAGCCGGCGCAGCCACCGCGAGCAGGACAGCAAGCGCCATCAACAACGACGCGGCCCGAAGGCGAGGCAGGAGGGGATGCCGGTTCACGCTCTGCACTCTCGGTACAAGCAGCGCCGCAGGTCAAAAGTTGCTCCCCCTTGGGCAGGAGCCTGCAGCGACCGCAGTGCCCCGAGCTGGATTCGAACCAGCGGCCTATCCCTTAGGAGGGGATCGCTCTATCCGGCTGAGCTATCGGGGCAGGGCTGGAATTGTCTCTTAGTTGCCGAAGGCGGGGCTCAATTGGCTCATTGTGCGCGCCACGATTGCGGATTTGATCGGCAGGATCGCTTGCATGGAGACCGCACAGATATTCAACATGTCCTCCGCACGGGTTAATGTGGAGCACATGTCCAAGATGATCCAGGTGAGAAACGTTCCTGATGAGCTGCACAGGTCGCTGAAGATGCGCGCGGCCGCAGCGGGGATGACCATGTCCGACTACATAAAGAAAGAGCTGAGCTGGGCCAGCGAGAAGGACAGCTGGGAGGAAATCCACGCCAGGGCCAAAGCTCGGGGGCCGCTCGGCCTCACCACCCAGGAAGTCGTCGATCTGATTCGAGAGGGCCGGGGCGACTGATGCCCGTCGTCGATGCATCGGTGATCTTCGAATTGCTTGCCGATGGCGATCGGGAGGAAGTTGCGGCCGAGCGATTGCTCGGCGAGCAGCGGGTGTTCTGGGCTCCAGAGCTGCTCGACGCCGAGGTTGGTAGCGCTATGCGAAGAGCAGTTCGCCATCGGAGCATCGACGCCGATCGAGCCGCCGAGGCCCTTGGAGAGCTGCACAAGTTGCCGATCCATCGCGTCTCGCACGAGAGGTTGACCCAGTTCGCCTGGCTGCTGCGCGACAACGTCAGCTTCTACGACGGCCTCTATGTGGCCCTGGCGCAGCTGCTCGAGAAACCCCTCCTTACGTTCGACGAGAGACTCGCCCGCGCCGGCGTCGATGTTGAGATCGAGGTCTTGGCCTAGGCGTAGAGGGTCTCGGAGGCGAGCTCGTCGGCGCGGCGGCTCCAGAGCTTCACTTCCATGAAGATCTCGTCGCCGTAGCCCTCGAGAGCGTCGAGAGCGATCAGGGTGAAGCGGTCCTGGGAGATCAGCTCCTGGTCGACCGTCTCCGACTCCAATACCGCGGTGGCGGCGACGGCGCCGCGGATCAGAGGGCGGCCCCAGACGAGGGTGACGGCGCCGGCGCGACCGTTCTCGCCCCGCCAGCGGCCGATCACGTCGTCATTCAGGTCGATCAACCAGTCCTCGTTGTCCTCGGCGAGGATGTCGGTGAAGTCGCCCTTGGCGGCGAAGTCCCGTGGCTCCTCCTCCGGCGGCTGCACGTAGGAGACGTGGCCGAACAGCTCCAATCGCCCCTCCTCACTCTCGGTCTTGGTCGAGCAGGGGACCCAGACGCGGCCGCCCCAGGTGCGCTCGGGGAACCAGTCGACCTCGGCGGGCAGCTCCACCCCGGCCGGCAGCTCTTCGATGCCGTCGACGGCCTTCGCGAACTCCTCCCGCAGGCGCTCGGCGAAGCGGCCGTGCGGAATTCCCTCCTGCGTCGTGTCGGCGATGAAGCGCGGGATCGGTCGTTCGGTTGGCTGCATCAGAGGCACTCTCTCAAGTCCGAGGCCGCCCGCTCGGGCGGGTAGACATTGATGTCGACGCCGGTTCCAAGCTCGAAGCCGGCCTTGATCGTCAGGCGGGGGGCGATGTCGACGTGCCAGTGGAACTGCCCGTCCCCGTGGGGGGCGGTGCGGACCCAGAGGTTGAACTCGGGCGGGCCGTCGAAGA
>DASSNA010000317.1:0-5822 GCA_035688445.1 Solirubrobacterales bacterium
GGCGCCTCGATCGCCGGCCCCGGCGGCGAGCAGCTGCCGGTCGTGATCTCGCCCCTGGTCGACGCCCGCTTCGGGCCGACCGCGGCGCTCGGCATCCCGGCGATCGACGAGGCCGACCGCGACCTCGCCGAGCGGCTGGAGCGGGTGGAGGGGCCTGCCGCCCCCGCGGAGGGCGAGGAGGGCCCGCGTCCCGCGCCGGTGGAGGACGCCCGCGAGGCCACCCGCTACCGCGCCAACGACTTCTCTATCTCCCGCCAGCGCTCCTGGGGGACGCCGATCCCGGTGATCCTCTGCGAGGAGTGCGGTCCGGTCCCGGTGCCCGACGAGGACCTGCCGGTCGTCCTGCCGCGGGACATCCGGCCGACCGGCGAAGGGAACCCGCTCGCCGAGCGCCCCGACTTCGTTGAGGTCGAGTGCCCGCAGTGCGGCGCTGCCGCCAAGCGCGAGACCGACACCCTCGACTGCCACTTCGACGCGCTCTGGCTCTGGGTGCCCGCCGCAGTCCCACCCGAGGACCGCGACGAGCTGATGTTCACCCACCCCGACCTGCGGAAGTGGCTGCCCTCCGAGCGGCTCGTCGCCGGCAACGACAGCGGCGGCTTCGTCTTCGACCAGCGGGTTGTCACCAAGGCCCTGCGCGACATCGGTCCCTTCGACTTCATGGGCGAGGGGGAGCCGTTCGCCGGCTGCCTCTTCCACGAGATGGTGATCGCCGACGGCCGCAAGATGAGCAAGCACCTCGGCAACGTCGTCAACCCTGATGAGCTGGTCTCCGAGCACGGCGCCGACACGGTGCGCCTGGCGGTCCTCTACGCCGCCGGGCCGGCGAAGACGCTGAACTGGAGCGACGGCGCGGTCCGCTTTGCCAGCCGCTTCCTGCGCAACCTCTGGAACTACACCCACGAGCGGATCGCGGCGCTGGAGGGCCTTGAGCACGACCCCGAGGCCGCTGCTGACACCGAGCACATGCGCGACCGGCTGCGCAAATGGTGCGATAACGGCCTCGAGCGGATCACCGCCGATACCGAGCAGCTGCAGGTGCACAAGTCGATCCGCAACATCACCCGCCTCTTCGAGCGCATTCAGGACTTCGAGAAGCGGGTGTTGAAGCGCCGCGGTCAGCTCGACCGCGCCGACGCCGAGGCACAGCTGGCGGCCCTCGTCCTGCTCGTCCGCACGCTCGTCCCCTTCGCCCCGCACGTCGCCGAGGAGCTGCTGGTGGCGGCAGGGGTGGAGGACAACCTGGAGTCCCTCGAGGCCTGGCCTGAGGCGGCGGAAATCCCCGTCAGGCCTGAGGTGACGCCTGCTTCCTAGGGAACCCTTGGGTCCCTCGCTTGTCCGCTCCGGACAAAATTTTCGGCGATTGAGCAAAGAGACTTGATTGCTACACAATCGTATGTTATGAATTCGCTTGCCGGGCGATCAACCGGTGAAGGAGGCGGGGCTCTCGGATATGGGAAACCGCCTTGGGGTGGCAAAGGAGGACCAGTCCTGAGCCAGGATCTAAACCGTCATGACGGATCCTGGTCACGTTCGGCACGGCCGACGTCAGCCCCGCCTCCTTTTATCGTTTAGATCGACTTGCCTCAGGCGCGCGGGGGCCGCTTCACCTCGAAGCGGCGCGCCTTGGGCAGCCAGGAGATGCCCTCGCAGAGCTCGTTCGGCTTGGTGCCGAGAGCGCCGCAAAGCTTCACGATCGTGGCCAGGCGCGGCTCGCGGCCGGCGCGCTCCAGCAGCGAGACCTCGGTGCGGTGCAGATCGCACATGTAGCCGAGCTCTTCCTGGCTAATGCCGGCCTTGGTGCGGGCACGGCGAAGGTTGACTGCGAATCTTTCCTGCGGGTTCATCGAGCTGATCTTCTGGTCCTGATGACAGAAACTCTACAGACAAGGGGGTTCGGCGGGGTTGCGGCCGCTCCCGGTTTCGCTACCTTGCTGAAAGGGGCCGGCGCGCCGGTCGCCAAATTTTTACGCAGAAAGCATTGAGCGTCAGCTGACCATGTGTTATACCCATGCGACCTATAGGACGAGCGCCGAGGGATCGGCGGCAAAGGAGGAGTCATGAGTGACGCGGTGGATCCGCATCTCACCGAGCCCTACGGGCTCCGGACCCGCTCCTGTGCCACCGAACTCGTCTGCCGCGAGTGCAGCTATCGCACGCCGCTGCTCGACCGCGCTTTCAAGTGCCCGGCCTGCGGCGAAGGGCTGGACGTCGACTACGACTACGAGCTTGCCAAGAAGAGGATCTCCGAGCACTCCCTCGACGAGCGTCCCGGGAACGTCTGGCGCTTCGAGGAGCTATTGCCGATCCTCAACCGCCGCGCCCAGCAGCGCGTCGCCCAGTTCGCCGGCAAAACGCCGCTGATCCACGCTGAGCGGCTCGGCGCCGAGCTCGGTCTCAGCAACCTCTACCTGAAGGACGACTCGACCAATCGTCCCTCGCTCTCTTATAAGGACCGGGTGGTGGGGATGGCGATCGCCCGCCTGCTGGAGCTGGGCAAGGACGAGGTTGGCTGCGTCTCGACCGGCAACGTTGGCACCGCGGTGGCCTCGCTGGCGGCCCAGGCTGGCGCTACGCCCTACATCTTCTACCCGGGCAATATGGAGAAGGGGAAGGCTAAGGCCTGCCGCGCGATGGGCGCCCAGGTGATCCAGCTCGACGCCAACTACGACCAGGCCAACCGCGCCTGCCGCGAGCTGGCGCTGACGATCGGGATGGAGTTCGCCAACATCACCCTGCGCCCGTTCTACGCCGAGGGGGCGAAGACGATGGCCTTTGAGGTGGTCGAGGAGCTGGGCTGGAAGGCGCCCGACCACTTCGTGATCCCGGCCGCCGGGGGCACGCTCTCTTCGCGGGTCCACAAGGGCCTGGTCGAGCTGGAGACCGTCGGCCTGGCCGAGACTGCGGCCTCGAAGATCAACATCGCCCAGGCGAGCGGCTGCTCGCCGATCACGACCGCGATCCTCGGCGGTGGCGAGATCGAGCCGCAGGTGCCGGAGACGGCAGCGCACTCGTTGGCGATCGGCGCTCCTGGCGACGGCAACCTCGTCGTCGACGCGGTCCGCTCGCGTGCGGGCTCGGCCGCGGCCGTCTCCGACGAGGAGATTTGGGGCGCAATCGACTTGCTCGGCACCACCGAGGGCATCCTCACCGAGCCGGCCGGCGGCACCACGATCGCCTCGACGGCACGGCTCGCCCAGGAGGGGAAGATCGGCCCCGATGACGTCGTCGTCGCGATCATCAGCGGCACCGGCCTGAAGACGCTTCAAGAGCATCCCGACAAGCCCTGGCCGGAAATGGTCTCGTGCGAGGTGGGGGCGATGGAGGCGATGCTCAACGACTTCCGCCAGGCGGCAGCGGCCGCGCCGCACTGAGCGGAAAGGGGTAGGCGACTGGCGCGATCCCGGCGCGCGGCCGGTCGCTGAGCCCCTGCCCGCCGAACTGCATCAAATTTCCTGCCTCCCAGCCCGGAAATTTAATGCAGTTCGCGTGGCCTGTGGCAGTCGCATAGCCTGTCGGGCGTGAGCGAGCTGCTCCACGTCGACGGCGTCACCCATCACCGGGTCCGCGCCCGCGGCCTCGAGTTTCACTACGCCGAAGCGGGGAGCGGGGAGGACGTCGTCCTTTGCCTGCACGGCTGGCCGCAGCACTGGTACGAGTGGCGCCACCTGATGCCGGCGCTGGCCGACCGCTACCGGGTGATAGCGCCGGACCTGCGCGGCTTCGGCTGGTCGGAGGCGCCACGGGATGGCTACGAGAAGGAGAACCTGGCGGACGACGTGCTCGCCATCCTCGACGAGCTGGGGCTGGAGCGGGTAAAGCTGGTCGGCCACGACTGGGGAGGTTGGGTCGGCTTCCTGCTCTGCCTGCGGCAGCCGCAGCGCTTCGAGCGCTTCCTCGCCCTCAACATCCTCCCGCCCTGGACCAGCATGCGGGCGATGGCACCCCATCTCTGGCGCTTCTGGTACCAGTGGCTGATCGCCAGCCCCGGCCTCGGCTACCGCCTCCACCGCGGCGGCCGCTTCATCCCGAAAGTGCTGGCCGGCGGCTCGGTGCGCCGCGCGGTCTGGGACGAAGCGACCTTGCATGCCTTCTCCGACACCTTCACCGAGCCCGCCCGGGCGATGGCGGCGGTGCAGATGTACCGGACCTTCACCCTGCGCGAGGCCCCGGCGATCGGCCGCGGCCGCTACACCGACGCGCGCCTCCAGGTCCCCACCAAGCTCCTCTTCGGCACCGGCGACGCCGCCCTCCGCCACCAGCTCCTCGCCGGCTACGAGCGCCACGCCGAGGCGATGGAGGTCGAGAAGGTCGACGGCTGCGGCCACTTTATCGCCGACGAGATGCCGGATTTGGTGGCTTCAAACGCTCGTGCTTTCTTCGGCGCCCCGTAGTCGGCGACTCCCAGAGGCAATTCGTATTGCGCTGGTTGTCACCCGGCTAAAGCTTGCGTGGCGGTTGAGCGTATGGCAGGGTGGTCCCAACGGGGTACGCTCAGATACTTTGGAGGGGGACGGTCTTGGGGACCTTGAAGGGGACTAACTGCGCGTTCACGCGCACCAGGGGAATCGCATCACTCGTGTTGGCTGCCGCCTTCTGCTTGATCGTGCCGGCCTATGCCTCCGCCGCGGCGAGCTACGTCTTTGAACCGACGCTCTCGCTGACCGGCAATTGCGCCACCTCGGTGAAACTGGACTCGGTCCCCGACCCAGGAACCTGCCCGATACCGCCGGGAACGGTGTTTTCTGGAAGCCCCGGAGCCGACCACCCCAGTACCCGCTTCGAAGCGCCGAGCGTGGCGATCGACTCCTACGGCGACATCTACGTCGCCAGCATGCTGGAAAGCAAAGGCCGCATCGACGTCTTCGCCCCCGACGGCACCTTCATCACCGAGTTCGCCGATCCGGCTGGCCCGCAGAGTATCGCCGTTGACGCGAAAGGGAACGTGTACCTCTTCGAGCGTATCTCCGGCGGCGCTAGGCAGATCCGCCGCTTCCCGCCGAAAATCTACAAACCCGAAGAAGGCGAAATCGAATACGGCGAAGAACCCATATTGCTAGCCAGCAATTTAACGAAACCAGTTATTTCGATGGACGCGACTACCTCTTTAGCAATTGAGCCTTCCAGTCAACGCCTTTATGTCGACACTGCCCACGTTGTCGCAGTATTTGGTTCAGTCGCCGAAGAAAACAGCCTACTGGAACCTGAATCGATCGCCCTTCAGACCAGCGCGTCGATCGCGATCGACGCTAAACACAAAAGGATCTATGTCAGCGACACGGTCCCGATCACGCTTAAAAGCATGGTTCGGATCTTCGAACTGGAAGCCCCCCACAACGAAGTAGGGAAAAACACCGGCTCGACGACGCCGAAAGGGGAATTCCTCAGTGGCGAAGGGAATCTCCAGATCGATGTCGACGAAGAAACTGGCCACCTCTTCGTCGGCGACATCGCGGGGGCGAACAAGGTCTATGAGTTCGATGAATCAGGCGCATATTTGGCGACGATCGAACATAGCTTCGAAGTGGCGGTTGGTCCTGGCGGCGTGCCCGGCGAAATCGCCGTCGACAACGGCCCAAAAAGCCCCCATCGCGCCTGGCTCTTCGTGCCCTCGGTTGCCTCGCCCTCGGCCGGCCACGTCTATGCCTTCGAACCAAGCGAAGAATGCGCAGCCGAAGTCGAATCAGCCGCGGCCAGCGACATCACCGAAACCGAAGCGACCCTGCAGGCGACGATCAACCCCTGCGGCCTTGAAACCACCTACCGCTTCGAATACGTCAGCCAGCAGCAGTTCGAAGCAGAAGAAGGCAAAAGCTTTGAAG
>DASSNA010000335.1:0-11602 GCA_035688445.1 Solirubrobacterales bacterium
GGTGAAGCCGGGGGAGATGAGGCTCGAGGTGTTGGTCCTGCCGGTCGCGGACGTCGACCGGGCGAAGGGCTTCTACGAAGGGCTCGGGTGGAAGGTGGATGCCGATTTCGTGGGCGACGACGGCTACAGGCTGATGCAGCTGACGCCGCCCGGCTCCGGCTGCTCGGTCATCTTCGGCGAGGGCGTCACTTCGGCCGCGCCCGGATCGACCGAGGGCCTGCACCTGATCGTCTACGACATCGAGGCGGCGCGCAACGACCTGATCGAGCGCGGAGTCGACGTCAGCGAGATATTCCACGACGTAACCGAGGTCTTCCACCATGCCGGCACGGAGGGGCGGGTGAGCGGGCCGGCCCCCGAGCACGCCGACTACGGCTCGTTTGCCTCCTTCAGCGACCCAGACGGCAACGGCTGGGTGCTCCAGGAGATCAAGACCCGGCTCCCCGGGCGATGACGGAAAGGAGACGACGATGGACGTCGAGAGACTGACTGAGCTGCTGCGCGAGGCCGAGGAGCACCACGGCGAATACGAGCCGACGGCCCCGACGCATCACTGGTCGACCTGGTACGCCGGCTACATCGTCGCTCGCGAGGGAGGGAAGCCTGCCGCGGAGGCCGTCGAGGCAGCCACCGAGCACACCGAGGGCGCCCAATGAAGATGCGCGCGGCGGTGCTGGAGCGCTTCGGCGAGCCGCTCGCGGTGCAGGAGGTCGAGCTGGCCGAGCCGCGGGCCGGCGAGGTGCTGGTCCGCCTGCACGCCTGCGGCGTCTGCCACACCGACCTCTACACCGCCTCCGGCGCCGACCCGTCCGGCTACGCGCCGACCGTGCTCGGCCACGAGGGCGCTGGCGTCGTCGAGGCGGTCGGGCCGGACGTCGCCTCGCTGGCGCCGGGCGACCACGTCGTCACCCTCTTCTCGCCCCAATGCCGCGAGTGCGTCCACTGCCTCGACCCGCGCACCAACCTCTGCCTGGCGATCCGCGAGGAGCAGAACAGGGGCCACCTGCCCGACGGCACGACGCGGATCTCCCGCGATGGGGAGGAGATCCGCAGCTTCATGGGCTGCTCGACTTTCGCCGAGTACACGGTGATGCCGGAGATCGCGCTGGCGAAGGTCAGCCCAGAGGCGCCGTTCGAGCACGCCTGCCTCTTCGCCTGCGGGCTCTCGACTGGGCTCGGCGCCGCGATCAACACCGCCGCCGTTAAGCCCGGCAGCAGCTGCGCCGTCTTCGGTGCCGGCATGGTCGGGCTCGGCGCGGTCGCCGGCTGCCGCCTGCAGGGGGCCGAGCGGATCATCTGTGTCGACCTCTCGCCGCGGCGGCTCGAGCTGGCCCGCGGCCAGGGCGCGACCGACCTGATCGAGGGCGGTGAGGGGGCGGTCGAGCGGATCCTGGAGATGACCGACGGCTTCGGCGCCGATTACACCTTTGAGGCGACCGGCAACGTCGCGGTGATGCGCCAGGCGGTCGAAGCGGCGCGGATGGGATGGGGGCTTTGCACCGTCGCTGGCGTCGCCGGCCGCGGGGAGACCCTCGATGTCGTCCCGCGCCTGCTGATTACCGGCCGCCGCATCGCCGGCTCCTCCTTCGGCGGCGTCAAGGGCCGCGACCAGGTCCCCGCCCTCATCGACAGCTACCTGGCCGGGGAGATCGACCTCGACCCGTTCGTCTCCCACCGAATCGGCCTCGACGAAGTCAACCGCGGCTTCGAGCTGATGGAGGCCCAGGACGGGATCCGCAGCGTGATCGAGTTCGCTTAGTAGTCACCCTCGGCGCGTCGCTCGAACTGATCCGTTGGTCTGCTGCCTACGCAGTTGCCCGTATCTATCCCCCGCGTAAGGAGCACCATGGATCCCGAAACCACGCTTGAGCGAGTCGACGTAGACGGCGCGATTCGCGAAACCGCACACGAGGCCTCGGAGGCTCTCGAAGCCAGCGACACCAGGCTCAGCTTCCTCAAGAAAGCCGGCTTGGCTGGCGGTGCGGCGATGGGCGGCGGAGCCCTGCTCGGCGCGCTCACCCCGGGAGCCGCGATGGCCGCCGGCAAGGGCCGCCCGCCCGCCAAATTCGGCAAGGGGGACATCGGCATCCTCAACTTTGCCCTCACCCTCGAGTACCTCGAGGCCGCCTTCTACAACGAGGCCACCGCCAACCAGAAGAAGTCCTCGTTCATCAAGGACGGGCAGACGCAGGTGTTCCTGAAGACGGTTACTGCCGACGAGAACGCCCACGTCGCCTACCTGAAGAATGCGCTCGGCAAGAAGGCGGTCGGCGCTCCCAAGGTCGACTTCGGCGGCACCACCTCGGACGAGGCTTCCTTCGTCAAGACCGCGATGGCGCTGGAGAACACCGGCGTCCACGCCTACTCGGGCCAGGCGCTCAACATCCAGACCCCGGCGACCGTCGGAGCGGCGCTGTCGATCCTCACGGTCGAGGCCCGGCACGCCTCGGTGATCGGCCTGATCGCCAAGAACAGCCCGAAGGGGCTCTCCCCCGACGGCCCCTTCGACGTTCCCTTCACCGCCGCCAAGGTGCTGAAGGCAGTGGAAGCGACGGGCTTCCTCAAGTAGCCCGCGCACCCGGGAGGCGGCCTCGGTCGCCTCCCTCAACGAAACGGAGAGAGTCATGCCCAACGTAGGACCAATGGAGATCGGAATAGTCCTGATCATCGCCCTGATCGTTTTCGGGCCGAAAAAGCTGCCGGACCTCGGCAAGTCCCTCGGCAAAGGTATCCGCGAGTTCAAAGGCTCGATCAGCGGCGAGGACGAGCCCGAGACCCCGACCCATTCGGTGGCAATCGAACCGCCCCCGATCGTCAACCGCGAGGGCGGTCCGGAGGTAAAGCCGGCAGCGAAGACGCCGGCCTGAGGTGGGAGCGATGCGCCGCGTGAGAGCGATTTCGCATGAGGATGAGCTCAGCCTCGTCGAGCACCTCGACGAGCTGCGCGCGCGCATCGTCGTCTCGGCTGCCGTCTTCGGGGTGGCGCTCGCCCTCTGCTTCTGGCAGAGCGATCTGCTCTTGCAGCTGGCGAACGGCCCGCTGCCCTCCAACCACGACAAGCTGATCACCTTCGGGATCACCGAGCCGTTCACGACTACCCTCACCATCTCCGCCTACGGCGCGCTCATCCTCTCGCTGCCGATCATCCTCTTCGAGGCGTATGCCTACCTGCTCCCTGCGTTCAGCAGGCAGCAGCAGCGCACGATCCTGCCGCTGCTGCTCCTGATCCCGGTGCTGTTCATCGCGGGGGTCGCCTTTGGCTACTTCGTGGTCTTGCCGGCGGCGACCAAGTTCCTGCTCAACTTCAACAACTCGCAGTTCAACGTCCAGGTCAGAGCCCAGGACTACTACGGCTTCTTCGCCCAGACGCTGCTTGCCTGCGGCGTCGTCTTCCAGGTCCCGGTCGGCATCCTCGCCGTCACCCGGCTCGGCATCGTCAAGGTCGAACAGCTGACCAAGAACCGCCGCTACGCCTACCTTGGCTGCGCGATCGTGGCCGCGGCCCTGCCGGGCGTCGACCCCGTCTCGATGCTGCTGGAGACGGCGCCGCTGATCGCGCTCTACGAGCTCAGCATCGTCCTCGCGCGGCTATTCGGCGAGCCGAAGGGCGTGCCACTCGGCGAGCCGACGGCCTAGGCGGAAATCCATCTTAGGTGTGCTCAGGCTGCGCTTGCACTGGGGTCCACACCCAGCGTCACCTTTGCCGTAAAGCCATCCCGGGCGAGGCTGTTGCCGGCTGGCGCGAGGGCGAGCTCTGAGCTCGAACCGCCTTCATCTCGAAAGATGAAGTCGGCGCCCCGCGGGGTGAGTTCGGCGGGGTTTCGGTTATAGGGAGCGAGGGCGAAGACTTCCGCGTCGTTGCGGTCGTTGGTGAAGAGCTGACCGGTGTGGGAGACGTGGCCGCCGGAGTAGGTGCCTTTGCCTCGTTGCCCGCCGATATGGACCTTGACGTGGATGTGCGTCGTCCGCCCGGGGTACTGGCCCGGGTAGATGGTCGTGAAGTTGACCTGGCCGTTGCCGTCGGTCAACTGGATCCCGCGTAGGTAGGTCTTGCCCACGCTGCCCTCCGAAGGCTCGCCCGAGTAGATGCCGAGCGCGTCGCAATGCCAGACGTCGACGGCGGCATTGCGGATCGGCTTGCAGGTATTCGAGTCGACGACGGTCACCGCCAGCGCGAGCGGCACGCCGCGGCGATCCTCGACGATGTCCTGCCGAACCTGCGCGAAGTCGATGTAGAAGGGGCCTTCCACCTGTTCGGGCGTCAACACGCAGTCCGGCGCGGAAGTTGCCCCTCCCGCCACGGACTTGGTCGCGTCGTTCCCCTCAGCACCACACGCATAGAGAGCAACACTCGCCAGCGCCCCCGCCGACAGCGCCATCATCTCCCGGCGCCGCATTGGTTTCGCAATCCCATCAGAGGGTCGACGATCGCTCATCGGACCACATTCTCAAGCGGCAGCCCATTGCGCAATCTCGACACCTGCTCTCCGACGAAGTGCCAGGAGTGGCGGAAGCGACGGGGGGTGTCGCCGGCGATGTGGGGGGTCAGCAGGAGGTTCGGGGCCGACCAGAGGGGGTCGTCGGGCGGTAGGGGCTCGGGGTCGGTGACGTCGAGGGCTGCTCGCAGGCGCCCCCTCTCCAGCGCCTCAAGCAGTGGCTGCTTCTCCACGACCTGACCGCGGCCGGCGTTGACCAGCAGCGCCCCCGGCTTCATCGCGCCGATCAGCTCCGCGTCGAAGAGGCCGGTCGTCTCGGCGGTCAGGGGGAGCAGGAGGATCACGATGTCCGCGGCCGCGACCAGCTGCGGCAGGGCGGATGGATCGCTGACGCCGGGGCGGGCCGTTCTGGCGACCCGCTGGACGTCCACGCCGAAGGGGAGCAGGCGCTTCTCCACCGCCTCGCCGATCGAGCCGAAGCCGACGATGAGGACCGAGGCTCCCTCGAGGTCGCCCGCATACGGCGGCAGCCAGCCTCGCGAGCTGACGACGTCGCGCCATTCCGCCCGCCGCTGCGCGTCGAGGTGCTCCGGCAGCCGCCGCTGCATGGCGAGGACGGCTCCGAGGACCCACTCGGCGACGGCCGAGTCGTGCGCGCCGCGGCAGTTGCAGAGGGTCACTCCCGGCGGGACGGACGGCAGCAGCCAATCGACCCCGGACTCGAGCGTCTGGATCAGCTGCAGGGATGGCATCTGCGGCAGTGCCTCCAGCACGGTTTGGCTCCCATATCGGGGAACCAGCACCTGCACCTGGTCAAGACCCGGGTCGCGCAGAGGCTCCGCGGGGATCGACTCGACCCGCACGCCCTCGGGGACAACCAGCGCCTCCCGCTCGGGACGGTTAACGGCCCAAAGCAGCATGGTCGCAAGTGGAGAGGGACACCCGCGAAGCCTATGTGGATAGTCCCTGGCTCGGTTAGGGTTGAGCTATGCGCTCGCGGTCACTGCTCGTCCTCCTCCTCGCCGCTGGCCTGGTGCTGGCCTCGGCATCGGCGGCGCTCGCGGCGAACGAAATCGCTTACAGGTGCGACCTCGACATCTGCCTGCTTGATCCCGCCAACCCCGGCGCCGTCACCAACCTCACCGACAACGGCGCCACCAGCTTCGACGAAAAGCCGATCTGGTCGCCGGACGGGACCAAGGTCGCCTTCGTCAGCGACTTCACCAGTGCCGGCCGTGGCGAAAAGAACGTCTTCGTGATGTCGACGACGGCCACCGGAGACGCCATCAACCTGGCCACGCAGATCACTCGCTACAGCTCCGGCAACAAGGTGATCGACGACCTCGCCTGGTCGCCCGACGGCAGCCGCATCGCCTACACGCGCGGCACCAACGCCGGCGACGACAGCGTCTGGGTCGTCAACGCCGACGGGACGACGACCTTCCCCCTGGAGATCGGCGGGACCGGCGCCAAGCGGCACCCGACCTGGTCGCCGGACAGCTCGAAGATCGCCTACGCGGTGGTCAAAAACGCGCCGGAACAGATCTACATCGCCCCCTCGACCGGCGGCATCGGCCAGCCGCTGGTCAACGGAGTCGGCCATGAACCGAACTGGTCGCCCAACGGCTCGAGGATCGCCTTCGACGGCTACCACTCGGGCGGCTTCGGCTACGTCGACCTCCACGTCGTCGCCCCCGACGGCAGCGGCACGCCGCTGATCGTCCCGCCCAGCGCCTTCACCGAGTGGACCTTCAACGCCTGGTCGCCGGACGGAGGGCGGCTTGCCTACCGCTCGACCAACTCCGGTGGCGCCTCGATCTACCGGGTGATGAACGCCGACGGCGGTGCCGATCATCCGTTGGCCAGCCCCGGCGAAGGCGATGCCCGCCACGCGTCCTGGTCGCCCGACGGCTCGCGGGTCATCTACGAAGGCTCGCTGATCCCCAACGTCAGCGAAACCAACCTCTACGTTGCCAATGCCGACGGCTCCGGCACCGCCCAGCCGCTGACCAGCAACGGCAAAAGCGGGTCTCCGTCCTGGCGCGTCGTCACCTCGACGCCGCAGGCGCCGCCACCGCACCCGGGCGCGGAGAAGCCCAAGGTCGTCTGGATCACGAAACGGATCTTCGTCGGCGGCGGCCGGCCGACCTATGTCGCCAGCTACTTCTGCAACGCGCCTCGCTGCTCGGTTTCGACCGAAGGGAAGGCCAAGGGCGCAGTGGCCGCCGGGCTGAGAGTCAGGCCCGCGACCGCGAACGCCTTGGCCAGGCGTGGCAAGAAGAAGCCGCCCAAGTTCGTCCTGATCGGCAAGGGTAAGACCATCGTCCCCGGCGGCCAGACCCGCAAGCTGGCGATCCACGTCAACAAGCTCGGCATGGCGATCCTCGAGAAGTACGGCAAGGCGACCGTCAAAGTGACGATCAAAGCGAAGCTCCAAGGGAAGCCCGGGACGGAAACCCGCTCGCACACGGTCCACCTCGTCCTGAAGAAAAAGAAGCAGCCGAAGAAGTAATTACTTAATTCTGAGGAGTTATCGGCCTGTAGCGCTCAGAAAAAGTCCTGCTCCTATGCGTACAAGAGCGGCCACGGCAATTGTGGCCTCCGCTTTCAAGGAAGCCGAGGGCACCGTCGATGGGCGCTTATCGGCCACGAACCAGTCGCGGCCAAACCTAAGGAGACAGATATATGAATCCGCTCAACAGGAAGCGCGTTCTGATTGGCCTGACCTGCGTTTGCGCCGTCATCGGTGCTGCCGTCGCTTATGCCTACTTCACCAGTACCGGATCTGGCACGGCCACCGCAACGGTGGGCACCAGCTCCGCCGTCACCGTCAAAGGCACGGTCAGCGGCACCCTCTACCCGGGAGCCTCGTCGACCGTCACCCTGACCGTCGACAACCCCTCCTCCGGCAAACAGCGGGTCGGGACCGTCACGCTGGAAAAAATCACCGCTGACGCTGGGCACGCGACCTGCAGCGTCGTCACCACCGGCGGCAACCCCGACTTCACGATGCCTGAAGTCGTCGTCAACAAAACCTATGGCCCGGGCAACGGCCAGGCGGTGACCCCAACCGGGACGCTGACGATGAACGACACCGGGGTCAGCCAGGACGCCTGCCAGGGCGCGACCCTGACGCTGTCGCTGAAAAGCAACTAGTGGCATAGCGAGCGGATAGATGTCTCCTGGCCGCATAGCGGCAGGTCGAGCCAGCGCGATCAAGGCGGGAATCGCCTTGATCGCCGGCTCGGCCTGCCTCGTTGCGGTCGCCCACGCGACGACCGGCGGCGGCGGTCGCGAGATCGGTGTGGCGGGGAGTCATGTGGCGGTCGGGGCCCCGCACCCCAGCAACTCGCCACGGAGCCCAGGGGAACGGGCGCCCGGCGTGCGCCTGATCGAAGTGCCGCCGGCGAGTTCGACCGCGACGGACCCGCAGTTCCGGTTTCACGTGCCGCCGCGGGACAAGAAGACGGAACAACCTTCGCCACCGACGGCCCCTGCGGTTTCAACCCCGCGACGTCGTTTCCAGTGCAAGCTGGACGCTGGGCGCTGGGTCGGCTGCACCTCGCCGTATCGGTTGATCGGCCTGGCCCCTGGGGCACACGCCTTCGCAGTCCACGCCCTCAGTCGCGATGACAGTCTCGGCCCGGACGTCGTCTACAGGTGGCAGGTGGTCGAGCCGGCCCCGGCGGTGGCAGCGGGCAAGCCCTTTTCGATCGAGCAGACCGCGGCACTGGCGCCCTTGTACCCGGGCGACCCGGCGCAGCCGGTGCCGCTCGCGATCGGCAACCCCAACTCGGTGCCGATCGAAGTCACCAGCCTGACGGCGGCGATCGGCGACGTGTCCGGCTGCGCGGCCGGGAACTTCGAGCTGGGAGCATCGAACGTCTCGGCGGAGGCGCCGCTGGTGGTGCCCGCCGAGGGCACGGTCGAACTGCCTGCGGCTGGAATCTCGCCCCCTTCGATCGCCCTGCTCGACCTGCCCGTCAACCAGGATGCCTGCCAGGGCGTGGAACTCGAGCTCGCCCTCAGTGGTGAGGCCCGGGGATGAAGCGCCTGGCCGGACACGCCGCTGTGCTGCTGACGATCGTCTCTGTCGTGATCGCCGGCAACGCGCTCGCCTTCTTCACCTCGAGCGGCAGCGGCACCGCCTCGGCCGCGGTAACGAATCTGAACGCGCCGACGATTAGTGCGGCGACCGCGGCCGCCGGCGGCACCGTCAGCCTCACCTGGAGTGCGGTCAGCTCCCCCGACGCGAGCTCGGTCGCCTACTACGTCACCCGCGACGGCGGCGATGCGGCGGGGACCTGCCCGACCAAAGCCGCGCCGGCAGCGGTCACCAGCTGCAAAGACAGCGGCGTCGCAATTGGCGAACACACCTACAAAGTGATCGCCGTCTGGCACACCTGGAGCGCGACCAGCGCCGCCAAAGCCGCGACCGTCACGGTCGGGGAAACGACCAAGTTCACGATCGCGGGCAGCACCTCGACCCCGACGGCGGGTGGCTCGGTCAACCTCACGATCACCGCCAAAGACGTCAACAACAGCACCGTCACCACCTTCACGGGCGCGCACTCGCTGGTCTTCGCGGGCGCTGAATCCAGCCCCGCCGGCAACGCGCCGACGGTCGTCAACAGCGCTGGCACCGCGGTCGCGTTCGGCACGGCGACCTCGCTCAGCTTCACCTCCGGCGTCGCCACCGTCAGCTCCTCCAAAAACGGCGTCCTCAAGGTCTACGACGCCGACCCCGCCAACGTCACCGCGACCGAAGGGTCGATCACCACGCCGACGCCGCTGGCCCTGACGGTGAGCCCGGCGGCGGCGAGCAAATTCGTCCTCGCCGCCACCTCGGCGACCCCGGCGGTGGCGGAAGCCGACGACCTCACCATCACCGCCCAGGACACCTACGGGAATCTCGTGACCGGCTATGCCGGGTCCAAGAGCCTCACCTTCTCCGGCGCCTCAGCCAGTCCCGGCGGCACCGCTCCCACGGTGACGAACTCCAGCGGCACCGCAGTCGCCTTCGGCAGCGCCACCGCGGTCCAGTTCGCTGCCGGCGTCGCCGTCGCCGCCAATGGCGACGGTGGTGAGATGCTCCTCTACAAGAGCGGCGCGACCACTGTCAAAGCGACGGAAGGCTCGATCACCACGCCGACCGGTGTGGTGGTGACGGTCGCCCCGGGGGCAGCCACCAAGCTCGCCCTCAGCGCCTCGACGACCACCCCGACCGCGGGCACCGGGTTCAACGTCACCACGACCGCCCAAGACCTCTACGGCAACACCGCGACGGCGTACACGGGGTCGAAGAACATCGTCTTCTCGGGGGCCTCCGTGAGCCCCGGCGGAACCCTGCCAACCGTCGTCAACAGCGGCGGTACCGCGATCAACTTCGGCAGCTCGACCGCGCTCACCTTCGCCAGCGGCGTCGCCACGCCGGCCTCCTCGAAAAACGGATTCACGAAACTGGGCCTGGCCGGCGCGACCAGCGTCTCGGCGACCGATGGCACCCTGGCCACCGCGACCCCCCTGGCGCTGACCGTCGTCGTCGGGTCGGGTTCGAAGCTGGCGCTGAGCGAACTGGCGGTCAGCGCCGGGGTGATCGGCTCGCCCTGCTACTTCACCTGCACGACCAGCGCTCTCGGCAACGCCGGCACCGTCAAAGCCAAAATCACGATCACCGACAGCATGGGCAACGTCGTCTCCGGCGTCGGCGCTGCCAAAACGGTCACCGTCACCGCGACCGGCGGCACGATCGGCGGCTCGCCCCTGACCGTGCCGGCCTCGGGCCTTGCCGTCAGCGGCACCCCCTTCACTTACACCGCTCCGGCCAGCGGCAGCTTCACCAACACGATCACCGCCGCCTCGAGCGGCTACACGAGCGCCACCGTCACCGCTACTAAATGAGCTAGCGGCGCTCCTCGCGGAACATCTTCAGGGCGTAGGCGCCGGCGGGGTGAGTGCGGAACTCATGGACCTTTGTGGCCATGGCTGGGGGGAGCTCGTCGGGCTGGGGGAGGGGCACGCCGTACTCGGGCGGCATCACAAGTGACGCCGCCAGCGAGGCGAAGGTGAGGTCGGCGGCGCTGAAGCGCTCGCCGCAGAGGTAGGCGCGGCCGTCGCCGAGCCGCTCGGCGACGCTTTCGAAGACCGCGTGCACCTTCGCCTCGGATTGCTCGGCGTTGGCCGGGGTGATGTCGAGGTAGCGGTCGATGATCCGGGCGGCGAGCGGGTAGACCAGCGGCAGCCCCCGGCGCTCCCAGGCGGGCACGCCGGTGGTGCCGTAGGCGATCGCGATGTCGCGCCGGCCGCGGATGTTGAAGTACATCCATCTGCGTCCCTCGGGCCCGAGGACCTCGTCGAACTCGCGTTGCAGCGCCCGGACTTCCGCCGCGGCGGCGGGGTCGTCGGGGAACAGGGCACGCTCGGGCCGGGCCCGAGCGCTCGCCTCCTCGACGATCTCCGCCGAGTCGGCGAAGACCCGATCGCCCCAGACCAGCACGGGCGCCGTTTTCTTCCCGCCGGCGCGAGCGACGGGGATCCAGTGGATCACCTGGAGGTGCGCCCGCTCCTTGTAGGCGATGCCGGCCCGGTCCAGCGCCCAGCGAGCTTTCTCGCAGTAGTGGCTGATCGGGATCGTGATCAAGATCGGGTGGGGCAAGATCGGGCGATTCTCGCGCATTGATCTGGCATGGCAGCTTCCGTAAAGAACTTCGGCGCGCATGTCACTGAAGATCGGTTCGCCGGCGGAAGGGCCTGACAATTCAATCGGCTCGCTCGTTTCAACCATTACCGGCGAGGAGGGGTGGTTCGCCCCCTATACGTAAGGAGCCCCTTTTGGCGCGCCCCAGCGCGCGAAGAAGGAGGTTGAGTGATGAAGAAGCGTATTCGCAGGGTGGCTGCCCTCGGCGCCGCGATCATGCTGATGGCGGTCGGTCCCGCCTACGCCTTTGGTGGTCCGAATTCGGCTGGGAACTCTGGGCACTTCCATCCGAACAGCAATCCGTGCCAGAGTGAAAACGATCAGCCCAACTGCCCGGGGCCGCATTGATTCGCCGCTTCGAGTAGGTCGTGGAGGGGTTGCTCCGGTGACCCCTCCACCGCGCCTGAAATGAGCCCAAGCGCATACGACTCGGCGTTAGGCTGGCTCCATGGCCGAGACCTTCTACGAG
>DASSNA010000338.1:0-7665 GCA_035688445.1 Solirubrobacterales bacterium
ATGTGCCCGGCGAGCAAGCCGCGCTCGCGCAGCCGTTCAACGTCCCGGGATAGCGAGCCGGGCAGAGCCCCGCCCGCCGTCTGCACGTAACCGACCCGCAATCCCGGCGCCGCCTGCCCCGCCGCCCAAGCCGCCGGCGCCAGGTGCCCGTGCAGCGGCAGCACCGCGACCGGAATCGCGGTGACTTTTCCTCGCATGTCAGGGATAAGTCCCCCCGATTTGCCCTCCTCGACCGGCTCGACCGGGTGTTGGAGCGAGGTGTAGTTCAGCTTCATCACGTGCGCGTCGCTCGCCGCCCCTCCCTCGAGGCCGCGGGTGAGGTTGACGTGGACGACGTCGAAGCCGCCGGAGCCGAGGCTGAGGTCGAGGGCGGCGACGTTGACGACGACCTCGTCGCCCTCTCGCATCTCCCCCAGCAGGGCTTCGTCGGCCCAGGCGGGCCGACGTTCGCCGTCTATCTCCACTTCGAGCGGCTCCGCCGAGACGACGACGCCGCGCCGCAGCTTCAGGCGGCCGCTCACTGCTCGCTCGGCGCCGCGGGTTCGCTCGCCGCGCCGATTATGCCCTCGCAGACTTCGAGCATCTTGTCGAGGCTGCGCGCCGGGACCATCTCGTCGGAGGTGTGAACCAAGTCGGTGCCGTTGGAGAGGAGGACGCAGTCGAAGCCGTCGCGGCGGAAAACGTTGGCGTCGCTACCACCACCGATCGCCACCTGCTGCGGGTCCAAACCGGCTCCCCGCAGACCAGCCTCGGCCAGCCCCAACGCCGCTGACTCCTTCGGCACCTCGTAACCGCGGAACAGCTCTTCGATTCGCACATCGACGTCACAGCCGTGCTCGCTCGCCCCCCAGGCGCAGGCGTCGGCGATCCTCCCCGCCACCTCCGCCGCCCGCTCGGCGTCGAGGCTGCGTGCCTCGGCGTGGATGCCACAATGGCCGGGGACGACGTTGCCGGAGGTCCCACCCGAGATCAGTCCCACGTTCGCGGTCGTCCCCTCGTCGAGCCGCCCCAGCTCCATCCGCGCGATCGCGGCTGCTGCGGCAGCGATCGCGTTGTTGCCGTCCTCGGGCTTGATCCCCGCGTGCGCCTCGACCCCGATGAAGTCGGCGAGGATCTTCTGCTGGGTCGGCGTCGAGACGATCACCTCCCCCACCGCGCCGGCGTGGTCGAGCACGAACCCGGTCTGAGAGCGCAATTGCGAGGCGTCAAACGCCTTCGCTCCCCGCAGCCCCTGCTCCTCGGCCACAGTCAGCACCAGCTCTACACCGACTGGCGCCGGGCTCTCAACGTGGCGCGCGATCAGCTCCATGAAGACCGCCACCGCCGCCTTGTTGTCGGCGCCGAGGATCGTGTCGCCATGACTGCGGAAGACGCCTTCGTCCTCGACCACCTCGACCTGCCCCCGGTGCGGGACGGTGTCGACGTGGGCGCAGAACATCACCCAGCCCTCGCCGCTGCCCGGCGACCGCGCGATCAGGTTGCCGGCGCCCGCTTCGGCCGGGCCGGCGGCATCGTCTTCGCTGACCTCCAGCCCCAGCGCCCGCAGCTCGGCCGCCAGCGTGTCGACGATCTCCCGCTCCTCGCCGGTCGGGCTGCGGACCTCGCAGTAGCGGACGAAGCGCTGGTGCAATCTCTCCACGGAGCGAAGGCTAACCGGGAACGACCCGAAGCCGCTCAGGCAGGCCGCTGAACGCCGACGTCGCCCTCAACGGCCTCTTCGACCGCTTCGACCTCGCCACCGTCGGCGGGACGCGTGCCCGCCTGGCGCGCCGCCGCGCCGACGAACTCGCGGAAGAGCGGCTCGGGCCGGTTCGGCCGCGAGTTGAACTCGGGGTGGTACTGGGAAGCGACGAAGAAGGGGTGATCGGGCAGCTCGATCATCTCCACCAGCCGCTCGTCCGGCGAGGTGCCGCCACAGACGAGGCCCTCGTCTTCGAGCCGGCGGCGCAGCTGGTTGTTGACCTCGTAGCGATGGCGGTGGCGCTTGTAGATCACGGCCTCGCCGAAGATCTCGCGCGCCCGCGTGCCCTCGTGCAGTTTCACTGGGTCGGCGCCGAGGCGCATCGTCCCGCCCATGTCGGAGACCTCCTTCTGCTCCGGCAGTAGGTCGACGACCGGGAAGGGCGTCTCGGGGTCGAACTCGGCCGAGTTGGCGCCGTCCATCCCGGCGACGTGGCGGGCGAACTCGACGACAGCGATCTGCATCCCGAGGCAGATCCCCAAGTAGGGAATCGACTTCTCGCGGGCGATCCGCGCCGCTTCGACCTTGCCCTCGATCCCGCGCTCGCCGAAGCCGCCGGGGATCAGTATCCCGTCACAGCCTTGCAACTTCTCGGGGTCGAAATTCTCGGAGTCGACCAGCTCGACCTTGACGTTGACCCCGTGGTGGAAGCCACCGTGCTCAAGCGCCTCGATCACCGACTTGTAGGCATCGGCGAGCTGCACGTACTTGCCGACAACGGCGATCCGCACCTCGTCGCTGGCCGACTCGGCGCGCCGCACCATCTCTTCCCACTCCGCCATGTCGGGCGAGGGCGCCTCTATTCCGAAGTGGTCGAGAACGAGGTCGTCGACGCCCTCGGCGCGGAAGACGAGCGGCACCTTGTAGATGTTGTCGACATCGTGGGCGGAGATCACCGCGTCGACAGGCAGGCTGGCGAAGAGCGCGATCTTGCTGCGGATCTCGCGGTCGAGCCGGCCTTCGGAGCGGCAGACCAGCGCATGCGGCTGGATCCCGATCCGCCGAAGCTCGTTGACCGAGTGCTGAGTCGGCTTCGTCTTCAGTTCGCCGGCGTGGCCGACGTAGGGGACCAGGGTGAGGTGGACGAACATCGCCCGCTTCTGGCCAAGGTCGGTGTAGAGCTGGCGAATCGACTCGAGGAACGGCAGCGACTCGATGTCGCCAACGGTGCCGCCGATCTCGGTAATCACGAAGTCGACCGACTGCGACTCGGCGACGATAAGAATTTTCTGCTTGATCTCGTTGGTGATGTGCGGAATCACCTGGACGGTGGCGCCGAGGTAGTCGCCGCGGCGCTCGCGCCGGATCACCGAGTTGTAGACCGCGCCGGCGGTGACGTTCGAAGCCCGCGAGGTGTTCTCGTCGGTGAAGCGCTCGTAGTGGACGAGGTCAAGATCGGTCTCGGCCCCGTCCTCGGTGACGAAAACCTCGCCGTGCTGGAACGGGCTCATCGTCCCCGGATCGACGTTGATGTAGGGGTCGAACTTCTGCAGCTGGACCCGGAAGCCGCGGGAGACGAGGAGTCGCCCGATCGCCGCGGCGGTGATGCCCTTGCCGAGGGCTGAAACGACACCGCCGGTGACGAAGATGAACCGGGTGTCGCCTTTGCTGGACGGACTCATGCTCTGCCGAGCGAGTCTAGCCAGCGCAGGGGCGGAACCGAATCGATCATCGCCGAAATAGATCGCAACTCCCCGTAAATCGTCAGCGCCGCGACGACCGCGAGCGCGACCAGCCGCCCGTCAGGGCTGAGCACGGTCAGCAACCAGACGCCGGCGATCGCCCCGATCAGGTTGGAGCCGGTGTCGCCCAGCATCGCCCGCTCCCCCAGCGTCAGCCAGGCGCCGACCAGCACCGGCCCGACGAAGATCCCCAGCAGTTCCAGCGGCTCGAAGGTCCAGGCACCGAGGCAGAGGCCGAGGCCGAGCAGCGCCAGCCCCTTCTCCGCTCGCCCCGGCCGCAGGTCGAGCAGGTTGCCCAGATTGGTAGCGAGGATCAGCAGCGCCACGTCGGCGATGTAGCGCCAGGATTCGAGTCCGCGCCCGGAGACGACGTAAGCGGCAAGCGCCAGCGCACCGACCGCCTTGATCGCCCCAGTAGAGAGCGATCCCGCCCGCAGCGCCCCCCAGTGGCCGCGCCAGCCACGCGGCGTCGCAACCGCTTCGCCCCGCCCCAGCGCATCGTCGAGGAAGCCGAGGAAGGCGATCCCCAGCAGATAGGGCAGCCACTGGCGCAGCCCCGGCTCCAGCAGGTCGAGGTCGGCGCGGTCGTTGAGGAAGGCGAGCGGCGCCAGCGTCACCAGCGCCGCCGTCGCCAGCACCGCCCCCAGCGGGAAGGCGAGCAGCTTGCCGCGGTAGTTCTCCCGCACCAGCCCCGCGTCGCGCAGCCCCCGCGCCCCGGCCGGCACCAGAAACAGCGAGATCGCGATCGCCAGCGGGAAGCCGACCCAGTACACGGCGCGCCTAGCCGCCTTCGGTCAGCAGGTCAGGCAGCAGGCGGTCGGCGCTGCCCTTGACGCCGAAGCTGCCCTCGGCGCCGAGCATCGCGAAGACCATCGCCAGCTGCCCGGCGGTCAGGTCGACGTCGTCGACGCTGGAAAGGTCGTTCGCCTGGAAGAAGCCGACCGAGGAGGGTTCGGTCGTCGTCGTCTCGATCCCGACCGCCGGGGTGCGGGTGGCGGTGATCCCGCTCATCAGCGCCGACTCGAGCTGATTGGCTTTCCCCCGCTGCACCGGGCCCATGTCCTGCGGCTGATTGCGAACGACAATCACGGCGTCGAGAGCGCCGAAAGTGCCGCTGGCGCGCGAGAAGAGCTGGCCGCGGACGAATTCCGGCAGGGTGCCGCCGATCACCAGCTGGCGCCCCAGCCCGGTGCCGAGTTCGGTCAGCCCGTCGGGGTTTCGGCGCAGGTTGGCGAAGCGCGTCTTCGCCAGGTCGTCGGCGAGGCCGCTGACATCGACCGGCTCCCGCACCACGCCGACGCCGACGAGTTTCGCCCCGGTTGGCGCAAGCGCATCCTCGACGTCGCCGGTGAGGTCGCCCGGCAGGCCGCCGAGGGCGACGATCCCGATCCGCCTGCCCCGCAGCCGGTCCCGCGTCAGCACCGGGTAGACGCGTTCGCCGAATTCGTTGGAGCGATTGAGCTGCGCGCTCAGTTCGTCGGCCCGCGAGCGGGCGTCCTGGAGGTTGCCGACGAGACTGTGCTCAAGGTCCTTGCGGGTGTTGGTGAGGGCGTCGCCGCCGAACTCGGCCCCGATCAGGATGCCGACCGCGAGCGCGAGGAAGACCGCGATCAGCGAGGTGGCGTGGTAGCGCGCGGAGTACCCCATCGAGGCCCGAAGGCTAGTGCCCTAGCTGATACCGAGCCAGATCCGGATCTTCAGCCAGATCAGTTCGAAGACGTCGTTGAGGGCGGGCGAGGTGATGACGAGAATCGTCAGCATGATCAGGAAGACCGCGACGAACAGCGCCAGCGGCACCAGCGTCGAGCTTGGGTTGTAGAGACGGCTGACGCCCTTGGCGTCGACCAGCCGCTCGCCGATCCGCAGCCGCGTGAGGAAGGTCGAGGACATGCCGCCGCGCTTGCGGTCGAGGAACTCGACCAGGTTGAAGTGGGCTCCGACGCTGACGATCAGCGCCGCCCCCTTCTCGTGCGCCATCAGCATCGCCACGTCCTCGCTGGTCCCGGCGGCGGGAACGACCTGGTGGTCGAGCCCGGCGGCGAGCACCCGCTCGCGCCCCGGCGCCCGTCCGTCCGGGTAGGCGTGGACGATCAGCTCGGCCCCGCAGCAGAGCGCCGCGTCACTGGCCGAGTCCATGTCGCCGAGGATCACGTCGGGCTTCAGCCCCGCCTCCAGAACCCCGTCGGCACCGCCGTCGACGGCGACGATCAGCGGCCGCATGTCGCGGATGTAGGCGCGCAGCGCTTTCAGGTCGCGGCGGTGGCGCTCGCCGCGGACAACGATCAGCACGTGGCGATCGCGGAAGACAGCGCGGGTCGCCGGGAAAGCGATGTTGCCGGTCAGCAAGTCGGTCTCTTCGCGCACGTGGGCGACCGTGTTCTCGGCGAATTCGCCCAGCGCCTCGTCGATCCGGGCGCGGTGTTCCTGCATCTGGCGCTCAAGCTCGACGACATCGAGGATCCTGCCGCGGACGATCTCCTCCTCACCGCGGAAGATCACCTCGCCGACGATCCGCACCCGGTCGCCGTCGCTCAATCGCTCGAAGAGGCCGGCATCGGGGGCGTCGATCAGGCAGATCCCCGCACGCGCCAGCATCAGCGGCCCCGCGTTGGGATAGCGACCCTGCGACGAGGGCGAGGCGTTGAGAACCGCCACCACGCCGGCTTCGATCAGCTCCTCGGCGGCGATCCGGTCGATGTCAACGTGGTCGATCACCGCGACGTCGTTAGGTCGCAGCCGCTTCACCAGGTGCTTGGTCCGCTCCCCCAGGCGCGCCGTTCCTTCGATAGGCGCTTCCGCCCGCGCGCCGTTCCTACGCCCGAGCAGGCCAGGGAGGCGACGGCGAGAAGCGGTGGCCACCGGCTCAGGTTAGCTTGGTCAAGCAGCTCTTAAAAGCTCGCGGGCATGGCGGGTCGCGGCTTTGTCAGAGCTCTCACCGCCGAGCATGCGGCGGATCTCGGCGACAACGGCATCGCCCTCGAGGCGCTCGACGGTGGCCAGCGCCTGCTCGCCGGCGACATCCTTCTCGAGGTGGAAGTGAGCGTCGGCGAGTGAGGCGACCTGCGGCAAGTGGGTGATGCAAATGACCTGGCGGCCCTGGGCCAGCGCCCGCAGCCGCTCGCCGACAACGCGGGCGGTGTTGCCGCCGATGCCGGCGTCGATCTCGTCGAAGACCATCGTCCCGGCGCTCGCCGCCTCGCCCAGCCCGCTCAGCGCCAACATCACCCGCGAGAGCTCGCCGCCGGAGGCAGCATCGCGCAACGGCGCCGCCTCGATCCCGGGATTGGGGGCGACCCGCAGCTCGACCGTCTCCCGACCGGAGGCGCCGAAACCGTCGGGATGCGGCTCCAGGACCACCTGCAGCGAGGCGCCCGGCATCGCCAGCTGCTCGAGCTCGGCAGCGACCTGCTTTTGCAGCGGCTCGGCGGCGGCCTCCCTGCCCGCACTAAGCCGCTCCCCGAGCTCGGCGCGCCGCGTTTCGGCCGCCACCAGGGCCGCCTCGGCCTCGGCGCTGCGCTCCTCAGCTCCCTCTAGGCGCGTGATCTCCTCGCGACAGCGCTCGGCATGGGCCAGCACCGACTCGACGCTGCCGCCGTGCTTGCGCTCGAGCCGGTCGATCGCCTCCAGCCGCTCCTCGATCGCCAGCAGTGCCCCAGGGTCCGCCTCCACCCCCTCGGCGTAGTCGCGCAACTCCCCGGCGACGTCCCCCAGCTCCACCGCCAGCGCCGTTACCCGCTCGGCGAGGCGATCGAGGACAGGGTCAAGACCGGCGGCACCGTGCAACGAAGCCTCGGCCTGGGCCAGCGCGGCAGCGGCGCCGCCACCGTCCTCATCGGCGCCAGCCAATCCCGCATGAGCATTGCCCGCGGCCTCCCGCAGCCCCTCGGCGTGGCGCAGCCGCTCGCGCTCGGCCGCAATCTCTGCCCGCTCCTCCGGCACCGGCGCCACCGCCTCGATCTCGGAGAGCTCGTAGCGGTAGAGGTCGAGGTCGCGCTCCCGCGAGCCTTCACGCTCGCGCAACTCTGCCAGCTCAACGGCGAGCTGGCCGCACTCACGGTGCGCCTCACGGTAGGCGCGCCGCAGCTCCAGGTGCTCGACTCCGGCAAAGCCGTCGAGAATCTCCAGCTGGGCGGAGGAGATCGTCAGCCGCCGGTGCTCGTGCTGGCCGAAGAAAGCGAGCAGGCGCCCGCCGAGCAGCTTCAGGTCCGCGGCGGTAGCGGCGCGGCCGGCGACGAAGGCGCT
>DASSNA010000052.1:0-13981 GCA_035688445.1 Solirubrobacterales bacterium
CCTCCGGACAACAGCGGGGAGGGTCCGGAAGACCCCCTCTCCCGGGTCCCGCCATCGGGGGTGAAGATCGAGATGGCCGTGGCGCGGAGCTCCTGTGGGAACTCGTCCCGCGCGATCGAGAGGTTCAGGCCGACCCCGACGACTGCCCAGCCGTCCTGAGGACGCGCCTCGATTAGGACGCCGGCCAGCTTGCGGCCTTCGAGGTGGACGTCGTTTGGCCACTTCAGCTCGCACTCGATCCCGGGCTGCAGCTCCTCGGCTGCTTCGCAGACGGCGAGGGGGGCTGCCAGGGGGAGCGTCGTGTGGTGCTGCTCTAGGGGGCGGACGATGGCTGAGTAGAGGAGGGCTTTGTTGGGTGGGGCGGTCCAGGTGCGGCCTTGGCGGCCGCGGCCGGCGCTCTGCTCGGATGCGGTGACGATGGTGCCGTGGGGTGCCCCGGCGGCGGCGAGCTCGCGAGCTCGCGTGTTCGTCGAGTCAGTGGAGAGATAGTGGCGGTGCGGCCAACCGATGTCGCTTTCCTCTCGCATAGCGAGAGTTTCGCGCCACTCAGCCTGCTGCGTCGGCTAGGAGGGCGGCTATGAGGCCGTCGATGTCGTGGCGCTCGGCCTCGACGTCGACCCGGAGGCCTGTGGCGCGGGCGGCCAGGCTGGTGATGGGGCCGATCGAGACGACGCGGGCGTCGGCGGGGAAGCGGTCGCCGAGCGCCTCGACCAGGTTGGTCACGGTCGAGGAGGAGGTGAAGGTGATGTAGTCGGCGCTCTGCGCAGCTTCGACCTGCTCGGGGTCGGGTTGCTCGCGTACGGTCTCGTAGAGAGCCACGTCATCGACCTCGGCGCCGCGCTCGCGCAGGGCGTCGGGGAGGACGTCGCGGGCCTCGGCGGCGCGGGCGACGAGGACGACCCGCTCCCGGACCTCGATGCCCTCGAGTGCCTCGACCAAGGCCTCGGCGACGAAGCGCTCGGGGACCACGTCGGCCTGAATGCCGTGCGCGGCGAGCGCGCGGGCGGTGCCGGGGCCGATTGCCGCTACCGTCGCGCCGCCGAGCGCGCGCGCGTCGCAGTCCTGTTCCTTCATCGCCTCGAAGAGGAGGCGGACGCCGTTGGGGCTGGTGAAGCAGACCAGTGAGTATTCGATCAGCGACTTCACGGCCTCGCGGACCTCCTCGCTCTCGATCCTCGGCTCGATTCGGATTGCCGGCAGCTCGACCACTTCGGCGCCGAGGTCGCGCAACGTCTCCGCCAGGCCGCTGGCCTGGGCGCGGGCGCGGGTGACGACGACGCGGCGCCCGTGCAGTGGTCGCCGCTCCAGCCATTCCAGCTGCTCGCGCCGTTGCGCCACTTGCCCGACGACGATCAGCGCCGGCGCTTTGATCTCCTCGCGTGCGACCGCTTCGGCGATCGTCCCCAGCGTCGCCTCGACCGTTCGCTGCCCGGGCCAGGTCCCGCGTTCGATCGCGGCGGCGGGCTCGTCGGCGTCACGCCCCGCTGCGATCAGCGCCGCTGCGTTCTCCGCCAGCCGTTTGACGCCCATGTAGAAGACGAGGGTGCCCGGGAAGCGCGCCAGCGCCTCCCAGTCGAGCGCGCTCTCATCCTTCTCCGGGTCCTCGTGGCCGGTGACGAAGGCGACCGCGGAGGCCTCGTCGCGGTGGGTAACGGGAATGCCGGCGTAGGCGGTGGCGGCGACGCCGGCGGTGATGCCGGGGACGACCTCGAACTCGACCCCGGCCCCGCGCAGCGCTTCCCCCTCCTCGCCGCCGCGGCCGAAAACGAAGGGGTCGCCGCCCTTGAGGCGGACGACGCTGTTGCCAGCCCGCGCCGCCTCGATCAGCCGCTCGCCGATCTCCTCCTGCGGCACCGAGGGAACGCCGGGCTGCTTGCCGACGTAGACGAGCTCCGCGTCCCCGCGGGCGCCGGAGAGGGCGCCGGGCGGAATCAGACGGTCGTAGAAGATCGCGTCGGCGCTCGCGATCAGCGCCAGCGAGCGCGCCGTCATCAGTCCCGGATCCCCAGGCCCAGCGCCGACCAAGTACACGACTCCGGCTCTAGCGCTCACGCCACTCCCCCATGCCGACGGGACGATTTCCCTCCATATAGGGGTATTTTCGGCCCATCGACCTAGTTGCTTGCTTCCTCGGCGCGGTCGAGGAGCTCGCGGGCGCCGGCGGCGAGCAGGCGCTGGACCAGTTCGGCGCCGGCTAGGGCCGGTTCGTCGGCCCGGCCCTCGAGGTGGTCGCGTAGCCACTCGGAGCCGTCGGGGAGACCGACGAAGGCGTCGATCGCGAGTGCGTTCCCCTCAATCCGGGCGTGCACGCCGAGCGGCGTGTAGCAGCTCGCGTCGAGCAGGGCGACGACGGTGCGCTCGGCGGTCAGCTCGCGCATCGCCGTCAGGTCGTTGACCGCCGTCGCCGCCTCGCCGCTGGCGGTGTCGCCGATTCGCGCCTGCAGCGCCAGCGCTCCCTGGCCCGCCGCCGGCACCATCTGCTCGACCGGAAGCGCGAAGCCGATCTCGTCCGCGCGGCCTAGCCGCCGCAGGCCGGCGGCGGCGAGGACGATCGCGTCGAGCGCCCCCTCCTCCAGCTTGCGCAGGCGCGTGTCGACGTTGCCGTGCAGCTCCTCGACCCGTAGGTCAGGGCGGGCGGCGAGCAGCTGCGCCCGGCGGCGCAGGCTCGCGGTCCCGACCCGCGCTCCCTCAGGCACCTCGTCGAGCGAACCGCCGGCGCCGATCCAGACGTCGGCAGGCTCCTCCCGCGTCGGCACCGCGGTGATCTCCAGCTCCTCCGGCATCTCGCTCGGCAGGTCCTTGGCCGAGTGGACGCCGATCTCCGCCTCGCCCGCCAGCAGCGCCCGCTCGACTCCGCGGACGAAGCGGGACTTATCCCCCGGCTCGCCGTCGGAGGAAGCCTCGACCAACTCCGCCCCGCCGAGCATGTCCGCTACCAACCGCGCCTGGGTCAGCGCCAAAGCACTGCCGCGCGTAGCGATCCGCACGCTCAGTCCTTGCGGCGCCGGAGCTCGGTGACGTTGCCGCGCGCCTCACCCTCCGGCTCGGTCTCGACGTCGAGACCGAACAGTTCGCGCAGGGCGCTGAGGTAGAAGTAGGCGTCGTCGGAGCCGGCGGAGCGGCGGATGCGCAGGGTCGGGTCGTGCAGGAGCCGCGAGGCGATCGCCTTCGCCATCGTCTCCAGCCGCTTACGGTCGGCCTCGCTGAGATTCTCCCAGCGCCCTTCGTTCTCAGCCAGCACCCGGCGCACCACCTCGTCGCCGCGCTCGCGCAGGGCGCTGATCGTCGGCACCACCTCAAGCGAGGCGAGCCAGCGCTCGAAGCGCTCCAGCTCGGCGTCGATGATCTGCTCCGCCCGTCGCGCCTCCGCCTCGCGGCCGCTCTCGTTGCGTTCGACGATCTGCTGCACGTCGTCGATGTCGTGGACGGTGACGCCGGGGATCTCGCGGCAGGCCGGCTCGATGTCGCGCGGCACCGCCAGGTCGATCGCCAGCAGCGGCCGCTCCGGCCGTGCCGCCATCACCTGCTCGAGCCCGTCGCGCTCGACGATGTGGTGGGGCGAGTTGGTCGCCGAGACGACGATGTCGGCGCTTGTCAGCTGTTCCGGCAGCTCGTCGAAGCGCACGGCGGTGCCGTGGAAGCGCTGCGCCAGCCCGATCGCGCGGTCGTAGTGGCGGTTGGCGACGAAGACGGTGGCGACGCCGCGCGCGGTCAGCGCCCGCGCGACCAGCTCCGCGGTCTCACCCGCCCCGACCACCAGCACTTGCTTCTCGGAGAGGTCGCCGAGCGCCCGCCGTGCCAGCTCGACCGCGACCGAGGGGATCGAGACCCCTTTCTCGCTGATCCCGGTCTCCTCGCGGGCGCGGCCACCGGCCGAGAGGGCGCCGCGGAAGAGGCGGTTGAGGATCGGGCCGGTGCGCCCCTCGACCAGCGCCAGCTCGTAGGCGCGTTTGACCTGACCCTGGATCTCGGCCTCGCCGAGGATCATCGAGTCGAGCCCCGCGGTCACCTGCAGCAGGTGCCGAGCCGCCTCGCGGGCGCGCAGCGAGTAGAGGTGGCCGAGCAGCTCGGTCGGGCGGATCTCCGCCTGGCGGGTGAGGACGCCGAGCGCGGTCGACTCCGCCTCGACCGGGTCGGAGACGATCAAGTAGAGCTCGGTGCGGTTGCAGGTCGAGATCGCCGCCGCCTCGTGGATGCCGTTCGCAGCGGTCAGCTCGGCCAGGGCGCTGACTGCGCGCCCCTCGGTCAGCGATAGCCGCTCGCGCAGGTCGAGCGGCGCGGTCTTGTGGGAGACGCCGAGGGCCAGCAACTCAGACATGAGGCGCCGCCTCCTGCGCTCCGCGTCCGGGGGCGGCTTCGCTCTCCTTGTCCCGCTCGGCGAGTTCGGCTACTTCGCGCAGTTCCCGCTCGATCCGCTGCAGTTTCGCCGCCATGATCGCGACGTAGACGACGAGCAGGACGACGAAGACGATGTAAGCACCAGCGACGTACTTGCCGGCTTCGTCTAGCGGCAGCGCCGGAGCGGCCAGCGGCAGCAGCATCAGCTCACCTCCGGGGCGATCCGCGAGCTGCTGGCGCCGACCGGCGCGTCGAGCGCGCGCCGCAGTCGCTTCACCTGGCCGGAGGCGCTCTTCGCGGTCAGCTCGAACTTCACCAGCGTCACCCAGAGCAGCGCCATCGCGGCGAGGCAGCAGAGGAAGGTCAGCATCATCGACCCCGGCAGGCCACCGTTGCTGGTGGCGAAGACGCGCGGGTGGACGAGGCTCTGCGCCATCCGCACGGCGAGGAAGTTGAGCGGCACGAAGGCCCCGGCGGTGACGGCGAAGACCGAGGCGTAGCGTGCCTGCTGGTCGCGGTCCTCGATCGCGTAGCGGAAGGGGTAGTAGGTCGCGTACAGCAGGAAGACGATCAGGAAGCTGACCAGGGTCGGCTCGTTCCAGACCCACCAGTGCCCCCAGGAGGCCTTGGCCCAGATCGCGCCGGTGATCAACACCGCCACGCCGAAGATCACCGAGATGTGGATCGAGACGTAGGAGTAGGCGTCCCACTTGCGGTCGCCGCTGCGCAGGTGCGCGATCGCGAACACCCCGCCGACGATGAAGCCGACCAGCGCCGTCATCGCCAGCGGCACGTGCAGGTAGAAGATCTTCTGGATGAAGCCCTGGTCGGCGTCGAGCGGCGCGTAGAAGAAGACCAGCGAGAGCGCCAGCGCCAGCATCGCCACGGTGGCGATCGAGAGGGGTCTGAGTCCTTTGCCGTACATGCTCGGGAGGTGGGGAAGGGTGGTGCCCGGTCAGTCCTCAAGGAGGAAGTCGAAGACGGCGTAGCCGACCAGGCCGAAGATCAGATCGTATAGCCCGAGCACCATCAGCCAGGTGCCGAAGCGGTGGTAGGAGGGACCGCCCAGTTCCAGCAGCGGCTCGGTGGCGCCGGTGGCGGCGATCATCAGCGGTACCGCCAGCGGCAGCAGCACCAGCGGCACCAGCAGGTCGCGGGCGCGCGAGTTGACCGCCATCGAGGAGATCAGGGTGCCGGTGAAGGCGAGGCCGAGATCGGTGAGGAGGAGGACGGCGACCAGCGGGCCGAGGCCGGCGGCGTCCTGGAGGAAGAAGAGGGCGAAGATCGGCACCGCGATCAGCTCCAGCGCCACCAGGTAGACGATCAGCGCCGCTACCTTGGCTCCGAAGAGGACGCTGCGGTCGATCGGCGCCAGCCGGATCGCGTCGAAGCCACCCTCCTCGCGCTCGGCGACGAAGAGGCGATTGATGCCGAGCACCCCGGCGAAGAGCAGCGTCGCCCAGAGCACGCCCGAGGCGAGGCTGCCGGAGAGGTTGGTGCGGTCGAGGCCGAAGCGGAAGACGACGAAGGTGGTGACGCTGAACAGCGCCATCGCCGGCAGCGACTGCAAGGTGCGCAGCTCCGCGCGCAGGTCCTTGGCGAGGATCGCCGCGAAGGCGACGCGCGAGGGGGTCACGAGACCACCGCCGTCTCGCCAATCCCCAGCCGCAGCACCTGGTCTGCTTCGGGCAGGTGGCGGTCAGGGTCGTGGGTGACGACGACGCGGGTGGCGCCCTTGGCGGGGCCGATTAGCTCGCGGGCGAGCTCGCGTCCCTCGACATCGAGGTTGGAGTCGGGCTCGTCGAGCAGCAGCAACTCCGGCCCGTGGAGGACGCAGCGGCAGATCGAGAGCCGCTGGCGCATCCCGGCCGAGAGCTCGGCGACCCGCTCATCGGCGCGCCGCTCCATGCCGACGGCGCACAGCAGCTCCTCGATCCGCGCCTCGGCCTCGTCGCGGCCGATTCCGTGCAGGCGCGCCTGGAAGCGGAGGTTCTCGCGGCCGCTGAGGTCGCGGTAGAGCAGCGGCTCGTGGCCGAGGTAGCCGATCCGGCCGCGCAGCTTCCAGGCCTCGTTCGGCAGCGAGCAGCCGAGCACCGTCGCTTCGCCGCCGCTGGGACGCAGCAACGTCGCCAGCACCCGCAGCAGCGTCGTCTTGCCTGCCCCATTCGGCCCGAGCACAACCAGCGACTCGCCGGCGCCAAGCTCGAAGCCGACGCCCTCGAGCGCCGGCCGGTCGCCATAGTCGCGCCGCAGCCCGGCGACGCGAACCGCGGGCGCAGCCTCCGTCAACGGCGCTTCTTCATCGTCCGCCGCCCAACTTTGAGCAGCGGCCCCATCCCCTCGCGCAGCGCCTTGGCGCGCACCTCGCCTTTGCCGTAGAGGATCCGCGCCGAGGCGCGGACAGCGTCGCCGAGGGTCTGGTCGTAGGGGTGCCACCAGAAGTCGCGGGTGAGGCCCGGCTCCCAGGCGTTCATCTTGATGTTGACGCACTCGTAGAAGCCAAATTTCGAGTGCGAGCGGCCGAGACCGGAGTCCTTGACCCCGCCCCAGGCGCACTGGCAGGCGCCGTGGCTGAAGGAGTGGTCGTTGATCCAAACCATCCCCGACTCGATCCGCCGGGCTATGCGGGCGCCGCGCTGGCGGTCCTTGGTCCAGACCGAGGCGCCGAGGCCGAACTCGGAGTCGTTGGCGAGGTCGATCGCTTCCTGCTCGGAGTCGACGACGACGATCGGCAGTACCGGGCCGAAGATCTCCTCGCGCATGATCCGCATCTGGTGGGTGACGCCGGTGAGGACGGTGGGGGCGATGTAGCGGCCGGCGGCGAGGCCGGGCGGGTCAACCGCGCCGCCGCAGCGCTTGGTGGCGCCGGAGGCAACTGCGTCCTCGATCAGGTCGACGACGATCCCGTACTGCTCCTCCGAGGTCATCGGGCCGATCGCGGTATCCCACTCGAGCGGGTTGCCGAGCGGCAGCTTTTCGGCCTCGCGGACGACGCCCTCGACGAAGCGATCGGCGACGTCGCGCATCACGTAGACGCGCTCGATCCCCGAGCAAGTTTGGCCGGCGTTGGCGAAGCCGCCCCAGACCGCACCGGAAATCGCGTTGTCCATGTCGGCGTCGGAGCAGACGATCATTGGGTCCTTGCCACCGAGCTCGAGGACGCTGCCCTTGAGCTCACCCGCGCAGACCTCGCCGACCTTCCGCCCGACCTCGACCGAGCCGGTGAAGAAGACCTTGCCGACGCTGGAGCGGCAGAGCGCGTCGCCGATCCGGCCGCCGCCGTGGACGACCCGCACCAGGCCCTCCGGCAGGCCGCCCTTCTCGAAGACTTGGGCGATCCGCTCGCCCAGGAGCGGCGTCAGGCTGGCCGGCTTCAGGACCACGCCGTTGCCGGCCATCAGCGCGATCGCGACCTCGCCGAAGGGGATCGACCAGGGGTAGTTCCAGGGGGCGATCACCCCGACCACGCCGATCGGCTCGTAGCTGAAGCGGCCTTTCTTGGAGAGCGTGAAGGCCTGCGTCATCGGCACCTTCTCGTCGGCGAGGATCTTCGGCCCCGCTTTCGCGCACCAATGCAGCGCGTCGACCGTCGGCAGCAGCTCCATCGTGTAGGCCTCGGCCCGCGGCTTGCCCTGCTCGGTGACCAGCAGCTCGGCGATCTCGTCGATGTCGTCGAGCAGCGCGTCGGCCGCTCGCTTCATGTAGGCGGCCCGCGTCTTCGTCGGCAGTTCAGCCCAGGCCGGCTGGATCCGCGCCACGTCGTCCACCACCCCCTGCACTTCCTCCGGCACGATCGTCGGCACCGCGCCGACCAACTCGCCGGTGGCGGGGTTGAACGACTCCAGGGTCGAAGTGGACACGGACGTCGGAACTGCCGTTGCGCTCTCCATATTGGGCGATTGTACGCGGGCTCAGGGGGGAGAACGCTTTGCTTCCAAGCCCTTGGATGGGGGTGGTTGCTACCCCACGAGAGGTGCTGGAAGATCTCGAACCAGGTGTCCGCGTTCGCTACCTCCGCAGCGAGCCGCCGCCACCGTATACCTACGCGATCACCGTTGAGGCCGAGGAGAGGGGTGTTTGGCAGACGGTGCGGCTATGGGACAACGCCGATGACGTGCATGAGCATCACGTGCATCAATACAGCCAGCGAGGGGGAAAGGAAAACCCGATGATCCTCAAGTTCAACTCCGTCAATCAGGCAATGGCTGCCGCAAAAGAGGAAGCCCGGATGAGGGCAGCTGAGATCGTGAGACAATGGCGGGAATCATGAGTGGCACGTATGCGGGTGACGCGGCATCGCGGCGATTTGACGCCCTGTGGACCTCCCCGGAACTCGATACGTATCCCAGCCCCATGCACCTGATTGCAGCTGATAATCCGCGGCTCGCCGAGATGGGGACTAGAGCTCTGCTCGACGGCGATGCGGTCCTGCTTGTCTACGACGATGGCCACGAGCTGCTGATCCAGCCCGAGCCTAGTGGCGGCGCCCGGCTCGAAGCTCGGCACCCTTCAGAGAAGCCGGTCGCTGCCTAAGCGATCGTCTCGTGTCCGACCAGCTCTTCGATACAGGCGACACGCCAGCTTCGGAGCCGCAGGCCGTTCTCGCCGACGCCCCCCTCGCCGTCCGCATGCGCCCTCGCTCGCTCGACGAGGTGATCGGGCAGGAGCATGTGCTGGGCGAGGGGTCGGCGTTGCGCAAGGCGATCGAAAGCGGGAGGCCGCACAGCGCTGTCCTCTACGGGCCGCCAGGAGCCGGGAAGACGACGCTGGCGCGGATCGCCGCGGCCGGCGCGCAGGGCGCCTTCGAGGAGGAGTCAGCGGTCAACGCCGGCAAAGCGGAGATCCGCGGTGTGATCGAGCGGGCGCGCGAGCGCCGCCAGAGCTCCGGCCGGCCGACGATCCTCTTCCTCGACGAGATCCACCGCTTCAACAAGGCCCAGCAGGACGCGCTGCTGCCGGCGGTCGAGGACGGGACGCTGACGCTGATCGGGGCGACCACCGAGAACCCCTACTTCGAGGTCAACTCGGCCCTGCTCTCGCGGGCGCAGGTCTACGAGCTGCGGGCGCTGGAGCCCGAGCGGGTGGAAGCGATCCTGCGGCGGGCGCTGGCCGACCCCGAGCGGGGGATCGCCGATCCGCCCCCGGTCAGCGAGGAGGCACTTGCGATGCTGGCGCGCCGCAGCGGCGGCGACGCGCGGGTGGCGCTGTCGGGCCTCGAACGAGCAGTCGAGCGAGCCGAAGGCGAGGTCGACGTCACCGCGGTCGAGGACGCGCTGCAGCGCAAGGCGCTCGACTACGACCGCGCGGGCGACCGCCACTACGACTTCGTCTCCGCCTGGATCAAGGCGACGCGCGGCTCCGACGTCGACGCCTCCCTCTACTACCTGGCGGTGATGCTGGAGGGCGGTGAGGACCCCCGCTTCATCGCCCGCCGGATGGTCATCCTCGCCTCCGAGGACGTCGGCAACGCCGACCCGCAGGCGCTGCTGGTCGCCGACGCCGCCGCCCGCGCCGTGGACCGGGTCGGCCTGCCCGAGTGCGCGCTCAACCTCGCCCAGGCGGCGGTCTACCTAGCGCTGGCCCCGAAGTCCAACGCCTCCTACAAAGCCCTCTCTGCTGTCCGCGCCGAGGTCCGCGCCAACGGCGCCAAGACGCCCCCCGATTACCTCCGCGACGCCCACTACCCCGGCGCTGAGAAGCTCGGCCGCGGCGAGGGCTATCGCTATGCCCACGACGAGCCCGGAGCGGTCAGCGACCAGCCGCTGCTGCCCGAGGGATTGCGCGGCCGCCGCTTCTACGAGCCCACCGATCGCGGCTTCGAGGCAGAGCTCGGCAGCCGCCTGGCAGCACTCAGGAAAAAATTAGACAACCTGTAAACCGGCCGCGCAACTTCTCGGTCCAGAGGGGGTTTTTAGGGTCGGCTTCCCAGCTGACAAAGCCAGGGAGAAGCCACCGATAACCCGGCCGGAGACCTGGACTGGGGGCTCCGGCCGGACTTGTTCCAAAAGGGGGGACGAGGGCGTCGAGTGGACTGGGCTCGGCGTCCTCGCTTTCGCCTGGCGCGCGAGCCGATCGCCTATCGTGAACGCATGGCCACCGACCCGCCCGCCCGACTCCGCCTCGGCGGCATGGCTCTCCGCAACGGGCTGCTGATCCACGGCCCCACCCACTGGGCCGCCGCTGTGCGCCGCGCCGACGGCGGAATCGAAGTCGCCTCCGAGCGCAAGCCGGAGCTAGCACCGGGGTTGGTCGCGAAGCTGCCGGGTCTGCGCGGGCCGGTCAAACTCGCCGAGGCGATGCTGGTGCTGCCGCTCGCCCGCCGCCGCCTGCCCTCGGCGCGGATGCCGTTCGAGGACGGCCGCGTGCTGGCGGCGGTGGTACTGACGCTCGGCATCACCTCGCTGCTGCGCAAGCGGGCGCCGGCCACCGCCCTGCGCGAGGGGCTGGTGCAGGCGATCGGGGCGATGCCCGCCGTGGTCGCCCTCACCGACCGCGACCTCGCCGCCTACCACGGCGTCGAGCACAAGGCGATCGCCGCCTACGAGCAGGGGATCGACGACGTCGCCTCCGTGCCGAAGGAGCATGACCGCTGCGGCTCCAACCTGATCGTGCCGATGATGCTGCTCTCCGCCGGTGGCACCGTGCTGCTCGAGCGGGTGGTCGAGACCCCGAGCGTCGCCGCCCGCGCCGGTGTCGGCCTCGGCACTGCCTCGCTCGCGGTTGAGATGTTCGCCTGGAGCGACCGCCACCACGGCGAGCCGCTGGCCGAGGCCTTCCACACCCCCGGCCGCGAGATCCAGCGCCGGCTGGCGACGAAGGAGCCGACCCCCGAGCAGCTCGAGGTCGGGATCGCGGCGATGGCGGAGATCCTCCGGGTCGAGGCTGCATAGACTGCGATCGCGTGTTCGGAAGAATCGACCACATCGGAGTCGCCGTCGAGGACATCGACGCCGCAATCGCCCTCTACCGGGACGGCTTCGAGATGAAGCTCGCCCACCGCGAGACGGTCGAGTCCCAAGGTGTCGAGGCGGTCCTGCTCGACGTCGGTGACGGCCACGTCGAGCTCTTGGCACCGCTTGGCCCCGACACTCCGGTGGGCAAGTTCATGGCCAAGAACGGCGCCGGTCTGCACCACGTCGCCTACGCGGTCGAGGACATCGACACCGCGCTGGAGCGGATCGCCGCCGCCGGCATCGGGCTGATCGACTCCGAGCCGCGGACCGGCATCCGCGACAGCCGCGTCGCCTTCCTCCACCCCCGCTCGACCGGCGGGGTCCTGACCGAGATCGTCGAACCCGCGGGAGGTCACTGATGGCTGAGGTGCAGCGTGTCGAGATCGGCTTCGAGGGTGGGCAGGTGATCTCCACCCGGCTCTCCGACGACGATCTTCAGGATCTCCGCAAGCGGCTCGAGCAGGGCGGCTGGTACGACCTCCACACCGAGGAGGGGGCGATCGCCCTCTACCTTGGCAAAGTCGCCTTCGTCCGGATCGAGTCCGGCGAGCATCGGGTCGGCTTCGGCGGCTAAGCCGATGCGACCGCGACACCTGCTTGGTGCGGCTGCCGCGGCGACGCTGGCGGCGGCGCTCTGGTGGCGCAAGAACCCCTCCGCCTGTCCCTACGGCCAGCGCTTCTGGGTTGAAGCGCCGCACCCGATCATCACCCGCGAGCGGTTGCGCTCGGTGCTGCGACCCGAGCCAGGGGAGCGGCTGCTGGAGATCGGCGTCGGCACCGGCTACTACAGCCTCGACTTGGCCGAGTGGGTCGGCCCGGAGGGCACGCTGGAGCTGTTCGACCTGCAGCGAGAGTTCCTCGACCACGTGATGCGCGCCGCCGAGGAGCGCGGCCTGCAGAACCTCGTCCCGACCCAAGGCGACGCCACCGACCTCCCCTACGAGGACGCCTCGATCGACGCCGCAATCCTCACCGCCGTCCTAGGCGAGATCCCCGATAGCCCCGCCGCCCTCCGCGAGATCCGCCGCGTCTTGAAACCCGGCGGCCGTCTCGTAGTAGGCGAGCTCTTCGGCGACCCCCACTTCACGACGCAAGCAGCTCTACGCCGCCTGGGCGCCAACGCCAGCCTTGAGCTCACCGACGTTTCGGGCAACTGGTTCGGCTACTTCGCGCGGCTGACGTAGATCGCCTTGAAGTGCTTCGCTTCGTCCAGCGGCTGCCGCGGGATGCCGTCCTGGTGCTGGCCGTAGACGTCGAGGCACTCGAGACCGGCCCGCTCCAGCGCCGCTAGCACCTCGGCTTCGGGAAAGTGGCGCTCGCGGTGGCGCTCGACCGGGATCGCAGCGCCGGCCGCAGGGTCGAGCGGCTCGGCTTCAAAGCTCGCTTCGGCGAGCGCGCCCGGCTCCGCCTCCGGGCTGGCCATGCCCTTCCAGGTCATCCGCACCCCTTCGCGCTCGACCACCGCCTCTTCAGCGAAGAAGGTGCGGTAGGCGAGGAGCGTGTTGAGGTCGAACAGCAGCAGTCCCTCGGCGCCTAAGTTGGCCCGCATCCCCGCCAGCGCCCGCTCCATTTCCTCGACGCTGAGCAGGTAGTTGACCGCGTCGTCGATGCACCAGACGACGTCGAACTCGCCGAAGGCAGGCAGTTCGCGCATGTCGGCCACCGCCAGCGTTGCCCGCTCACTGACCTTCTCACGGGCGATCTCGACCATCGACGGCGAAACGTCGCAAGCGGTCACCTCCCAGCCTCGGTCGAGCATCGGGATGAAGCTCTTACCGGTGCCGCAGCCGACGTCTAGTAAGCGTTTCCCGGAAATCCTGTGTTTCTCGAGGACCTCGAGCAGGCTGCTGAGCCACGCCTCGTAGTCGTGGTGGGCGGTGAAGGCGTCGTAGACGGGAGCGATCGCCTCATAGGCGAGCTCGGCCCAGCGCGGCTGGCTTTCCCCCTCTTCCCTGGCCACGAAAGGAAGGACCTTGCGCAAGTTCAGAACAGTTTCTTAGCGAAATCGTCAAATTTCTGCACTGCTCGGATAGGTTCGGTTTATCAAAGCTCCAGTTGACCATCTCCATGGGAATGACGATGGCTGGGAGTGGGGTGAAGCACAGAGGATCTGTCTGCGGCTGGCGTATCGCTACGCGAGCAATCCGGGCGAAGCCGAAGACATAGCTCAGGATGCCCTGCTCCGCGCCTGGCGTCGGCGCTCGACCCTGCGCGATCCCGAGCGCAAGATCCAGTGGCTGGCGACGATCGTCCGCAACGAGGCCTTCCGCACCCACGAACGGGTGCGACCCGACCCGACATCGACGATTGAGCTGCACGAGGGCGCGGAGGACGAGCAGGTGGTGGCGACGGTGGAGTCGGCCGACCTGCGGGAGGCGCTGGCGGATTTGAGCGAGCGCGAGCGCGAGTTGCTCGAACTGCGCTACGAAGAGGACCTGACGCAGAAAATGATCGCCCGCCGCCTCGGCATCCCCGAAGGGACCGTGAAGGTGCGCCTGCACCGCGCCCGCGACAAGCTGCGCCGTGCCTACATTGTCCAGTAGCGGCGAACACCACCTGTACCTGGGGCCAGCGTGGCAGTGCGAACTTCGGACCGCTGTATAACGACGCGCGCGCGAATCGCGACGAATATCTCGTCATGAAGACGGCAGAGCGTCAGATCGTCGCCTTCGGTGGCGGCGGCTTCTCGA
>DASSNA010000341.1:0-8206 GCA_035688445.1 Solirubrobacterales bacterium
GCATGTGCTCCGGCGGTTCGGTCGGGGGCAAGCCGCCCGGCTCGAGGATGAAGCGGTAGACGCCGGCTGCCAGCAGCGAGCCGACGACCGGGCCAACCACGAAGGGCCAGACGTTGCTCCAGTGGTTGGCAACGAGGGCGGGGCCAAACCAGCGGGCCGGGTTGTAGCCGGCGCCGGTCAGCGGGCCGCCGACCATGACGATGAATCCCAGCGTGGTGCCGATCGCCAGCGGCGCCCACTCCTTGAAGCTCTTCTCGGAGTAAACCGCGGCGAGGATGACGAGGACAAGGACAAAGGTCCCGATCGCCTCGACCACCATCCCGGCGAAGTCCCCCTTGAGGAGCTGGCTAACTTCGAGCGCGCCGTAATGGATCGCCCGACCCTCATCTTCCAGCAGCACCTTCGTCAGCAGCGCCCCCAGCACCGCTCCCGACAACTGGGCCAGCATGTAGATGACCGCGTCGAGCGTGCGGATGCGGCGGATCACCCAGGCGGCAAGCGTCACCGCCGGGTTGAAGTGCCCACCGCTGACGACCCCGAACATCACGATCAGGCCGAAGAGCAGGAAGGCATGAACCAGCCCGACGACGGCGTAGTCCGATCCGAACTGCGCCTGGGCGCCGGTCGACACGAACAGGACGACGACACTGGTGATGAAGAAGACCAGCAGCAACGTGCCGATCAACTCAGCCAAATATGCGGCTAGACCTCTTTCCTGCACTTTCCTCCTCCATTTCCCTAAATCAGGTGAGCGGCGGCAGTGTACTCATATTTGGTCAATGAAATAAGTTTGGGTGCAGATGAGACGGGCTGTCGCGCTGCTGGCGGCCGTTCTTGCGCTCGCCGGCCTGGCCGGTTGCGGCAGCGGGGACGGCGCAGAACCGGGCGCGCCGAAAGGCGCGACGCTCGTGCTCGATTTCACTCCCAACGCCGTCCACAGCGGCATTTACGCGGCCCAGACCGAAGGCTTCTACCGCGACGCCGGCGTCGACCTGAAGGTGCAGCCGCCGGGCGAATCGACCGACGCGCCGAAGCTGCTCGCCGCCGGTCGCGCCGAGTTCGCGATCCTCGACATCCACGACCTCGGGATCGCCCGCGAGCGCGGCATCGACCTCGTCGGCCTGATGCCGATCGTGCAGCGGCCGCTGGCGGCGGTGATCGCCCGCGGCGATGGCCCCGTCAAGCGCCCGCGCAACCTGCAGGGCAACCGGGTCGGCGTCACCGGCCTCCCCTCCGACGAAGCGGTCGTCGACTCCGAGGTCGAAGCCGACGGTGGCGACCCCGCCAAGGTCGACGAGGTGACGATCGGCTTCAACGCCGTCGCCTCCCTCGCCGCCGGCAAGGTCGACGCCGCCACCGGCTTCTGGAACGCCGAGGCGGTGGCGCTGCGCCGCCAGGGAGTCCCGATCCGCGTCTTCAAAGTCAACGAATTTGGCGCCCCGCCCTACCCCGAGCTGGTGCTGACGACCTCTCGCAAGGAGCTGGAATCGGATCCCAAGCTGGTCGATGCGGTCGTTGAAGCGACCCGCAAGGGCTACGCCTTCACCGAGCAGCACCCCGACGAAGCGCTCGGCGACCTGCTCGCCGCCAACAAGGCGCTCGAACGCGCCGATCAGGAAGCGCAGCTGAAGGTCCTGCTGCCGGTGCTCCAGCCAAAGCCGTTCGACCCAGCCGTCCTCGAAGAATGGGCGGCCTGGGACCTCAAGCACGGGCTGCTGGAAGAACCGCTAGACGTCAAGCAGGCGTTCCGCTAAGGCCGGCAGTTCACGCGTCATCCGAGAGCGCGGAACGACCAAATCGATTCCAGCCGCCTCGGCTGCCTGGCGGGTGTCGACGTCAATGTGGGAGTAGTAGCCCAGCACCGGCATGCCGAGGCCAACGAGGGCCTCCGGGTTCTCGACATCGAGGTCGGCGACGACCAGGTCGATCCCTTCCCAGGTGCTCTCCTCGATCGAGGGCGAAGTGGTCACCTCGTGGCCGGCGGCGGTGAGCGTCGCGTCGACCTTGCTTCCGAGCATCAGGTCGGTGGAGATGCTGAGGACGCGGGCCATCTGGCGCGGCTAGATCGAGCGGCGCTGGCGGAACTCTTCGCGGACACTCTCCGGCCGGCCCCACATCTGCACGACCTCGGAGCGCCCCTCGCGCACCTCGGCCACCCGCAGCTCCCCCGCCACGCCTTCAGCATCGAGCTTCTCGAGGATGCCTTTGACGGTCTCGGGAGCGGCCGCGTGGCCGAAGCTCTGGGCGACAAGTAGGCGCCACTGCCAACCCTCCTGCGGATGCCCGTAGACCTGCGCGTTGACCTGGCTGAGGAACACAGCCGTGTCCACATACTGCGATTCCTCGGCGATCCGCATATCGACCTCGAGGTCGGTCCAATCCGGCGGCAGCGTGTCGAGGATCTGCTGGAAGTCGGCGGCCAAGCTCATCCGGGCCAAGCCTAGCTATCCGAAGAAGAGCTGGAACAGCAGGAAGGCATTAAGGGCGATGATGAGCGAGGCCAGCACCCCCGCCAACGCGCTGAGCCAGCGTGGATTTGCGAGTTCGCCCATCACCTGTTTGTTGGCGGCAATCATCAGCAGCGGCACCAGCGCGAAGGGGATGCCGAAGGAGAGGACGACCTGGCTGCCGACGAGGGCGTCGGTCGGGTCGAGGCCGATCGCCAGCACCAGCAGGGCCGGAGCGAGGGTGATCGCGCGGCGCAGGAACAGCGGGATCTGGCGCTTGATGAAGCCCTGCATCACCACCTGCCCGGCCATCGTCCCGACCGAGGAGGAGGCGAAGCCGGAGGCGAGCAGGGCGACGCCGAAGATCGTCGCCGCCCGGTCGGAGACGAGCTGCTGCAGCCCTTCGTAGGCGCCGTCGATCGAGTCGACGCCGGTGAGGCCGCTGGTGTGGAAGAGGGCGGCGGCGACGATCATCATCGAGAGGTTCACCAGCCCGGCCAGCGAGAGCGCGATCACCACGTCGACCTTCTCGAAGTTGAGGATGCGCTTGCGCTCGGCGGGGTTGCGGCCGACGATCCGGCGCTGGGTCAGCGCCGAGTGCAGGTAGATCACGTGTGGCATCACCGTCGCGCCGATGACCCCGGTCGCCAGCAGGAGGCTCTCGCTGCCGGCAAACCCCGGGACGACGAGGTGCTTGGCGATTTCGCCCCCACTCGGGCTGGCGTCGAAGAGCTCGTAGACGAAGGAGGCGACGACGATGCCGACCAGCACGGCGATCCCCGCCTCGAGCCGGCGAAAGCCCGCCTGCTGCAGGCCGAGGATGGTGAAAGCGCCAATCCCGGCGAGGATGCCGGCCGGGAAGAGCGGGATGCCGAAGAGGAGGTTGAGGCCGAGCGCGGCGCCGACGATCTCGGCGACGTCGCAGGCCATCGCCACCACCTCGGCCTGCAGCCAGAGGCCGATCGAGGTGCGACGGCTGAAGCGCTCGCGGCAGAGCTCAGCCAGGTTCTTGCCGGTGGCGATGCCGAGCTTCGCCGACTGGGTCTGGACCAGCATCGCGATCAGGTTGGCCGCAAGCACGACCCAGAGCAGCAGGTAGCCGAACTTGGCGCCGCCGGCGATGTTGGTGGCGAAGTTGCCGGGGTCGATATAGGCAACGGCGGCGACGAAGGCGGGGCCGAGGAAGGGCCAGAAGCGGCGCAGGCCGCGGCGGTGGCCTTCGAGCGAGCGGTAGGCAGCTGCGGCTACTGCGGCCTCGCCGGGGAGAACCTGCTCGGGTCCGACGCCGCGCGCCCGCAGCTCGGCGGCGACCGCTTCGCCCGGCGGCGGGGCCGGCTTCACTCGCTCTCCCAGGTCGGCGGCACCAGGTCGGGACCGGGGATCGGGGTGCCGTGCGGGTCGTGGCGCGGTTCGCCGAGCTTGGCGGCAATCAGCGCCTCCAGCTCCTCGGAGATGTAGTGCTCGAGCACCTCGGCCTCCTCGTGGACGCGATCCTCCGGCATCCCCAGCGCCTCGGCCAGATAGGCCTCGATCAGCCGGTGGTGGCGGATCACCTCAAGCGCGACCCTCTCCCCTGCCGGGGTCAGGCTGGCGCCCTTGTAGGGCACGTAGTCGGCCAGGCCGAGCTCGGCGAGGCGCTTCAGCATTGAGGTTGCGGTCGCCGGGGTGACCCCAAGCCGCTCCGCGACCTCGCCGTTGAGGACCGGGCCTTCGCGCTCTTGGGAGATCGCGTAGATCGCCTTGGCGTAGTCCTCTATCGCTTGGGAATTAGACACGTCTAAATCTGATTTTGGCACATCTAAAACTCGGATTCCTAGAATCGAGTCAATGCCAGACCCCGCTTTGATCGAGCTCGACGCCCAATACCGGCAGCTACGGGAGGAATGTGGCCTGCTTGATCGCTCCGAGCGCGGCAAGCTCATCGTCAGCGGCGCCGAAGCGGCCGACTACTTGCAGGGGCAGTTGACTAACGACGTCGAGGCGATCGAGCCTGGGGATGGCCTGTACGCGGCGTTGCTTGATCGGAAGGGGCACATGCAGGCGGATATGCGGGTGCTGAGGCCGGGTGAGGGGACGGAGCTTTGGCTCGACACCGAGCCGGAGGGCTTCGAGGCGGCGAAGCGGCACTTGGGGATGTACAAGATCGGGCGCGAGGTGGAGGTGGCCGACGCGACCGCGGAGCGGGCGCTGCTCTCGCTGATCGGGCCGCGGGCGGTGGAGATCGCGGGCAGCGCGGCGCTACCGGAGAACAGCTGCGAAGAGGTGACGATCGGCGGCGCCAGCTGCCTCGCCGTCGGCACCAACGAAGGCATCGACATCTTCGTCCCCACCGCCGAGCGCGACCGGGCCTGGGAGGCGCTGCTTGGCGCCGGCGCGGTCGAGGTCGCTCCCGAGGCGGCGGAGATCCTGCGGATCGAGGCCGGCCGCCCGCGCTTCGGCGCCGAGATGGGGACCGAGACGATGCCCGCCGAGGCCAGCATCGTCGAGGCGGCGGTCAGCTTCACCAAGGGCTGCTACATCGGCCAGGAGACGGTCGCGCGCCTCCACTACAAGGGCAAGCCGAATCGGCACCTGGGGGGGCTGAAGCTGAGCGCGCCGGTCGGTCCGGGCGAGACCCTGCGGCTGGGCGAGAAAGAGGTGGGAACGCTAGGTGGCGCCACCGTCTCCCCCGCCTTCGGGCCGATCGGACTGGCGATTCTGCGGCGCGAGGCAGAGCCGGGCGCCACGTTGGCCGTAGGTGAAGACGGGGTTACGGCCGAAGTGGTTGCCCTCCCCTTCAGTTAGATTCAGCCCCGATGGGCTCCGGGAGAGCGAGATTGGCGATGGCTGGCCTGGTCGTGGCGGCGCTGCTAGTGGCCGGCTGCGGCGAATCGCGCCATGCCAACGAGCAGCGCCCCTCCCCCTCGACGCGGATCAGCATCAGGGTCAGCCCGAAGGAAGTGATCGTGCAGCCGCTTTCGGTCGCTACCGGCCCGGAAAAGACCCAGCAGATTCCGCAGAACCAGAACGACCCGCAGCCGCCGATCCGGCACAGCAAGGAGCCGCTCGACGTCATCTTCGTCACCACCAACCAGACCGAAAACGACCTGCATCTGCGGATCCGGGGCACCAAGGAAGCCGAATCGGGCACCGTCTACGCGGGCGGTCCCGGCAACTTCCAGACCAGCCTCCCCACCGGCTCGTATGTGATCTCCGCCGCCGGCGTCCCCGGGGCGAAAGCGGGCCACCTGACGGTGGGCAGCTACCGCTCCTCCTCGCAAAACGACGTACTGCTGCCCTAGCGGCGGCCATAGGCCGCGTTTCGCCGCTGCAAGCGGCGTTTCATCCGGCGCTTTCCGTCTGAGCCGTGCGTCAGCCTGGCTCGCATGACTGTCGCACTTGCCATCGCCGTCCTCGTCCTCGCCACCGGGCTGATCTACCTGCTGGTCTCGCGCCAAGAGCAGCCAGTTGAGCAGCAGGACCTTGGGCCGGCGATTCACGAGGCCGCCTCCCAGGCCACCGCCCGAGCGCTGTCCGAGGCGCTGCCGGGCTTGCTGCAGGCCAACAAAGAGGCGCGCGAATTCGACGTCAAAACCGCCGAGGCGGCGCTCGGCAAACGCGAGGCGGAGATCAAGAACCTGGCCGAGCGGATTGCCAAAGGCCAGGAGAAAATCGAAGCCGAGGTGCGGCGCCGCGGCGAGACCGACCTGCAGACGCGGACGCTGCTCGAGCAGATGGGGCAGACGATCGGCAACCTCAACAGCGAGACCGCCGGGCTGAAGAAGGCCCTGCGCCAGCCGCAGACCCGCGGCCAGTGGGGCGAGCTGCAGCTGCGCCGCTGCGTCGAGATCGCCGGCATGACCGAGCACGTCGACTTCGACCTGCAGCAGACCCTTCACACCGAAGACGGGCGGTTACGGCCAGACGCCATCTTCCATCTGCCCGAAGGGCGCAGCTTCGTCGCCGACTCGAAGGTGCCGCTCGACGCCTTCCTCGATGCCCAGGAGGCCGAGGTCGAATCGGAGCGGCGGCTGCACCTGGAGCGCCACGCGCGGCAGGCGCGTGAGCACGTGCGCAGCCTCAGCTCGAAGGACTACCAGGGGCAGTTCGCACCGGGCTCGATGCCGGACCTGGTGATCTGCTTCATCCCCAACGAGCCGGCGCTGCACGCCGCTTTCGCCGCCGACCCCGAGCTCTTCGACTACGCGCTGGAACGCAACGTGCTGCTGGTTAGCCCGACCTCACTGATTGGGCTGCTGCGAACGATGGAGCTGGGCTGGCGCCAGGAGCGGATGGTCGAGCAGGCGGCCGAGATCGCCGAGGCGGCCGGGACGCTGCACGCGCGCTTTTCGAAGTTCCTCGGCGACTTCGACAAAGTCGGCCGCGGCCTGAAAACGGCGGCCGGCGCCTACGACGCCGCCGTCGGCTCGATGGAGCGGCGCCTGCTGCCGCAACTGCGCAAGGTCGAGGGGATGGGAGTCGCTCCCGGCAAGGAGATCGAGCCGCCGGAGCCGGTCGAGCTGACCGTCCGCGAGATTGCGGCGCCCGAGCTGCGCGAGGCGAAATCAGAGCCGCCCGAAGCCGAAGCTGCCTGAGAACGAGCCGACGATTGACCACCCCAGAGGTGGCAAATCGCAGGTTCGATCCGCGCTCGCGGTCTCTTAACTAGGATTCGCTGCCCGTACCTGCGACCCACGAGGAGCCAAGTCTTGGCCGTTGACACGAGTGCAGTCTCGAAGTTGGACGTAGAGCCCGGCACGCTGCCGGAGACGATGGCGGCGTGGGTGATCCGCCAGGAGCGCGAGGGCGAACCGAAGGACGCCTTCCAGCTCGAGCAGATCGAGGTCCCCGAGCCCGGCGCCTTCGAGGTGATCGTGCGGGTGATGGCCGCCGGCGTCAACTTCAACAACGTCTGGGCCTCGCTGGGCGAGCCAGTTTCGGTCTTCGGCTACGGCGACCACCCCGAGTACGGCCACCACATCGGCGGCTCCGACGCCTCCGGGGTCGTATGGAAAGTCGGCGAGGGCGTGACCCGCTGGAAGGTCGGCGACGAGGTCGTGATCCACTGCAACCAGGCCTCCTACGAGGACGTCGAGGTGCACGGGCTCGACCCGATGGCGGCGCCGAGCCAGCGGATCTGGGGCTACGAGACCACCTGGGGCTCCTTCGCCCAGTTCACCAAGGTGCAGGCGCAGCAGCTGCTGCCGAAGCCGCGCAACCTCTCCTGGGTCGACTCCTCCTCCTACGGCCTCACCTACTTCACCGCCTACCGGATGCTGATGGACCAGTGCCACCTGCAGGCCGGTCACAACGTCCTCATCTGGGGCGCCGCCGGCGGCCTCGGTGTCTTCGCTGTCCAGCTCTGCAAAGCGGCCGGGGCGAACGCGGTCGGCGTCGTCTCCTCCGACGAGAAGGGCGAGCTGGTCAAGCAGCTCGGCGCCGTCGACTACATCAACCGCAACGAGTTCCGCGAGATGATGCGGTCGAAGGACAACCTCACCGACCGCGCCGCCGACAAGGAGCGCTTCCGGGCCTCGCGCGAGTTCTCCAAGAAGCTAAAAGGGATCCTCGGCGACGCCCCCGACTTCGTCTTCGAGCACGTCGGACAGGCGACCTTCCCGGTCTCGGTCTACGTCGTCAAGCCGTTCGGCAAAGTCGTCATCTGCGGCGCCACCTCGGGCTACCAGCTCGACTTCGACGTTCGCTACCTATGGATGAAGCAGAAGCAGATCATCGGCTCCCACTTCGCCAACGCCTACGAGTGCATGAAGGCGAACCAG
>DASSNA010000344.1:0-2105 GCA_035688445.1 Solirubrobacterales bacterium
CTCGGTGTAGCTGTAGTTCATCTCGAACTGCGAGGGCGCCACCTCCGGGTGGTCCTTCTCGTTGGCGAAGCCCATGGCCCGCTGCACCTCGGCGGCGGTGTCGATGAACTGCCGCAGGGCGTCGCCCGGCAGCGAGTGGTAGTAGCCGCCCGTGGAGATGAACTCGAAGCAGCCGGTCTCGTGGTAGGCGCGCTCCGCGTCGCGCCCCTGGAAGAGGAAGCCCTCGATCTCGTTGGCGGCGTGGGCGACCATGCCGTCCTGGGAATACAGCTTGTCGGCGTACCCCTTGAGCGCGGCCCGCATGTCGGCGCTGTACGGGCTGCCGTCGCGCTCGCGGACCTCGCCGAAGGCCAGCACCTTGCCGGGGCCGAAGATGTCCGACGGCAGCCAGTAGAAGGCCGGCCAGTCGATCGCCAGCCGCAGGTCCGACTCCTGCTGCCGCGAGAAGCCGCGGATCGACGAGCCGTCGAAGGTCAGATTGTCGGCCGCCTTGAGCAGGAACTTCTTGTCATAGTCCAGCATGTGCAGCCGGCCTTCGAGGTCGGTGAAACACACGGTGACCGCCTTGATGCGCTTCTCGTCGTTGAGATAGCGCATCCGCTGTTCGCGGACCACGTCGGCGGGCCGCCGGGCCAGCCGCTCCTCCTTGGCCTCGAGGTTCATCTCCTCCAACTGGTCGTAGGGGATCTCCAGAAAGTCGCGCAGCCCCGGATGCGCGGCGCGGGGCGCCGGCTGCGCCATCTCCTCCAGCTTCTCCGGGGTCATGGCGGCGAGCGCCTCGGCTCGGCTCGGCTCGGTTGGGTGCATGATTCCCTCCTTGGGTTTGCGTGCCACCTTTTGAGCTAGATTCTACGCGAACTAGAGTAGCTGTCAAGGCAGTTAGGCTAAATGTGCTCCGACATAGAGTAGCTTCGAGTCTGGCCTGCTGTGCGCCTCTGCGTAAGCTCTCCTGACCGGCGAGCGATCTTGCTGTCGTTCCCTTTCGCCGTGTGGCATCACGCCGTGCGCCGCGCTCTCGAAGAGGAGATCGCCCGCCTGCGCGGCGAGCTCGAGCAGCGCGCCTCCCCTACCCTTTCACCCACGTCCACACCAGCGCGACCGCGGCGGCGGTCATCACCAGCGTGGTGAGCCAGCCGAAGGCGTTCGCCCAGAGGCCGTTCACCCGGTCCTTCATCACCTTGCGGTTGTTGGCGATCCGCAGGACGACCACCAGGAGCGGCGGGGCGAGGAAGCCGTTGAGCACGGCGGTCCAGAAGAGGGCCTTGATCGGGTTGATGCCGAGGAAGTTGATCAGCAGGCCGACGCCGGTCGAGGCGAGGATGATGGCGTAGAAGCGGCGGGCGCGCCGCGGCTTCTTCTCGAGGCCGTACTCCCAGCCGAACGCCTCGGCGACCGCGTAGGCCGAGGAGCCGGTGAGGATCGGCACGGCGAGGATGCCGGAGCCGATGATCCCCACCGCGAAGAGGAACGTGGCGCCGCCCCCCACCAGCGGACGGAGAGCCGCCGCCGCGTCGGCGGCCGACTGGATGTCCGTCTTGCCGGCCTGGTGGAGCGTCGCGGCAGTCGCCAGGATGATGAAGTAGAAGACTATGTTCGAGAACAGCATGCCGATCCCCACGTCCCAACCAGCCCAGCGCAGCTCGCCGTCGGTGGCGCCCTTGCGCTGTCTGAGCGTCCGGCGCCCCAGGCTCACCTCCTCCTCGACCTCCTGGCTCGCCTGCCAGAAGAAGAGGTAGGGGGAGATCGTGGTGCCGAGGATCGCCACCAGCGTCGCCAGATAGGCGGAGTCGAGGTGGAGGGTCGGCACGAAGGTGGCGCGCAGCACCTCCCGCGCATCGGGGTGGGCGAAGAAGGCGGCGCCGATGTAGGCGAGGAGGGCGAGAGCCAGCCACTTGAAGGTATTGGCGATCAGCCGGTACGAGCCCCAGATCTGGAACGCCACGATGACCAGCGCGATAGGGATGATCAGCAGCGCGGGCTTGACCGGCACGAGGAGGTTGATGCCCGCGGCGATCGCTCCGATGTCGGCGCCGGCGTTGATGGTGTTGGCGATCGTGAGGACGAGGACCGAGACGTAGAGGAGCTGGCGCGAGTAGTGGCGGCGG
>DASSNA010000347.1:0-3165 GCA_035688445.1 Solirubrobacterales bacterium
GCCGGCTTGGCGACCGCCGCCCCGGCCGCCGACGACGGGCCCGGCACGACGTCTGAGGGGGAGGGCGAGGGGCGTTTCGGCAGCGCCTGGGTGGCCTGGGCCGGCAGGTCGGCGGCGGGGGCGGAGAGGGTCTCGTCGGACAGCTCGCGCTCGACGGCGACGATCTCGGCCGCGACCTCGCCGGCGGTGGCGAAGCGTTCGTCGCGGCTCTTCGCCAGCATGCGCCGCAAGAGCCCCTCGAGCCGCTCGGGGACGGCGCGCAGCGCGGAGATCGGCGGCGGCTCGTGGTGCAGGATCTGGTAGACCAGGGTGGTGATGGTGTCGCCGTCGAACGGCCGCTTCTTCGACAGCAGCTCGTAGAGGACGACGCCGAGCGAGAAGATGTCGCTTCGCCCGTCCAGATCGTCGCCGCGGATCTGCTCCGGCGACAGGTACTGCGGGCTCCCCATGACCGAGCCGGCGACGGTCAGCTCCGTGCTCTGCCCGGTCACCTTGGCGATGCCGAAGTCGGCGACCTTCACCCGCCCGGCGCTGTCGAGCAGGATGTTGCTCGGCTTGATGTCGCGGTGGACGATCCCCTGGCGGTGGGCGAAGTCGAGAGCGTCGGCCACCTGGCGGACGATGCGCAGCACCTCGCGCAGGCTCAACGGCGGTCCGCTCTCGAGGCGCCCGGCGAGGTCGGTGCCGGCGACGAACTCGAAGGCGAGGTAGAGCACCCCCTCGGCCTCGCCGGCGTCGAACAGGGTGACGACGTTGGGATGGAGCAGCCGCCCGGCGGCGCGCGCCTCGCGCAGCAGGCGGCGCTTGCGCTCCTCGATCTCCTGGGGGCGGCCGACCAGGCGCACCGTCTTGATCGCCAGCCGGCGCTCGATCTGCGGGTCCTCGGCGAGGTAGACCTCGCCCATCGCCCCCGCGCCCAGGAAGTCCAGGATGCGGTAACGCCCGACGGTACGGCCGCCGTCCTCTGCGCTCACCGGCTGTCTCGTCCCCCGGTGTCCGCCGGCACGGAGTCCGGCTCGGCGTCCGCGTCGTCCGCCACCGCATTCTCGCTCTGGGCGAGCAGGAGCTGCGCCTCCTGCAGCCGGTCGGCGGGGACCATGATGTGGACCTCTCCGAGATGGCCGAAGTCGGTCGGGAACTCGCTGGCATGCAGCGACTCGACCTGGGCCGGGATGCCGTTGCTGTTCAGAAACCCGGCGGCCAAGGCGGCCTCTTCGTCGGTGCCCACGGTCTTCGCGACCTCCCAGGCTTCGCCCTCGGTGTCTGCCGCGCTGTCGTCGATGTCTTCGCTGTCGTCAAGCATGGCGCGCCTCCCCCCGTAAGTCCTGAGGGATCATATCGTAGGCGCTGACCGAAAAAGCGTGGGGTTTGCGGGGACGCCGCGGCTAGGTGCTGCCCTTGGGGGTGCCAAAACGCTCGCGGACGAGCTCGACGGGGTCGCGCTCCGAGCGCTCGCGCCAGGACTCCAGGATCTTCAGGCGCCGGTTCAAGTCCGAGTACGGCGGATTGATCAACCCCCGCACGTGCTCGAACTGCAGGCTCATCTCGTCCTTGAAGGAGTCCAGCCTCTCGTTGGTGCCGATGATCCCTTCGGCGAGCTGTCGGGTGTTGTTGCTCTGGTGCTCCATCAGGATCCGGGTCTGGTGGAGCTCCTCGCGCAGCCCCCCGATCTGCTGCTCGGCCTGGGTCAGGCGCTCTTCCATACCGTCGAAGCGCTTCTCCATACGGTCGAGGCGATCTTCCACGCCGTCTAAGCGCTTCTCCACGCGGTCGAGGCGCTCTTCCATGCGGTCGAGGCGCGCTTCCATGCGGTCGAGGCGCCCGTCGATACGGCCGAAGCGTTCGTCGAGATAGGCGATCAGCTCTCTGTCCATGCGGTCGTTTCCGCCTCCTTGTCGTGGCTCTACGATACCACAAGAACCGGACTGCGTGCCGCGCCTCCGGTCCCCTACTCCGGGGCCGGCACCGGCGACCGGCCGTCCATCTCCAGCCCCTCGAGCGTGTAGGGGGTGCGCTCCTGGCGCGGGTACCAGTGGCGGCTGTGCTCGGCGAAGCGGCCGAGGTCGTGGTGCCAGCGGTAATGGGAGACGATCATCGACTCGTTGTCGACACGGATCCAGTTGCAGGTGTTGCGCTCCCGCTCGCTACCGCGGCCGCGGTTCGAGGTGGTGGTGCCGGAGTGCAGGATGACCACCGGCGGCCGCCCCTTGGGGTAGAACTCCTCCGAGTTGCCGATGTAGGCCTGGTGGAGGTGGCCGGAGAGGATCAGGTCGACGCCGGCGGTCGAGAACAGGTCGATCGCCTCGTAGGCGTTGCCGAGCACGCGCTGGCTGCCGAAGTTGGGCGGCGGGATCATGTGGTGATGGGCGACCACGACCTTGAGCATCGCGGCGGGAGCGCGCTCGAAGATCTCGGCCACCTCGAGCAGGCGGCGCAGCGTGATCCGGCCGTCCTTGATCGTCCAGCCGAAGGCGGTGTTGATGCCGACCACCAGCATCTCGGAGTCGCTCCACACCGGCTCGAGCTCGGGGCTGAAATAGCGCTTGTAGGCCCCATAGGGGTCGAAGACGCGCTCGATGACGCGGTAGAGGGGGACGTCGTGGTTGCCGGGCACCACGAGGGTGGGCACCGGGATGCGGTCGACGAAGGCGCGCGCCTGCCGGAACTGCTCGGGGCGGGCGCGCTGGGTCAGGTCGCCGGAGAGGACGACGAGGTCGGGCTGGTGACGGTCGATGAACTCCAGCACCCCCTGTGCCACCCGCGGCAGGTGGGGGGGACCGAAGTGGACGTCGGAGATGTGGAGGATCGTGCGCACGCGGCCGGAGCCGTTGTTTGTCCCGATTGTTGTCCCGGCTGTTGTCCCGTTGGCTATCCGACACCGGGGCGGCCCAGACGGATGTCGGGGCCCAAGACCTGGCGGACGTTCTTCGCCACCTCGGCGGTGAAGTAGCCGGAGACGGCGGCGACGATCTCCCTGCCGTGGCGGCGCCCGATCAGGAAACCGCCGATTGCCGCGAGCAGCACGGCCGGGAGCGGGTAGGAGCGCGTCAGCCGCTCCCAATCGAGCCCCTCCGGCAGCAGCTCGTCGACCAGGTCCTTGGCGGTCGAGCGCGGTGCTTCGTCCTCGTTGACAAAATCCTCCATCGGCTCCCTCCTCGTCTGTTG
>DASSNA010000350.1:0-2332 GCA_035688445.1 Solirubrobacterales bacterium
ACATGGTGGTTGGCTTCCTCGTCGCCTCGGTATACGCGGTCGGGATGCTGAAAGGCAGGCGCGACCGGCTGCACCGGCTCGGCCTCCTGATCCCGCTGACGATCGGCCTGATCGCGACCCCGATCCAGCTTTTCGTCGGCGACACCGCGGCCCGAGCCGTCGCCGACCACCAGCCCGCCAAGTTCGCCGGCATGGAGTGCATCCAGGAAACCGGCGGCCACCAGACCGAGTGGGTGGGGGGCGTCTGCACCGCCGACGGGGTCAAGGCGGGAATCGGGATTCCCGACCTCGACTCCTTCCTCGTCGGCTTCAGCGCCGACTCCGAAGTCACCGGCCTGAACGACATCCCGCAGAGCGAACGGCCGCCGGCGAACACCCTGCTCCATCTCGCCTTCGACGCGATGGTCGGAATCGGCACCGGGCTGCTCCTGCTCGGCGCCTGGTTCGCGCTGTCCTGGTGGAAACGGCGCGACATCCCGCGCACGCCCTGGTTCCTGCGCATCGTCGCGATCAGCGGCGCGGCGGCGATCCTGGCGTTGTGGTGCGGCTGGATCGTCACCGAGGTCGGCCGCCAGCCGTGGATCGTCCAGGGCTACATGCGCACCTCCGAAGCGGTGACCGAGGCCGACGGGCTCTGGTTCGCCTTCGCCGTCGTGCTCCTCGTCTACGCGACGATCGGGACGATCGCCGTCCTCGTCCTGCGCTCGATGTCCCATCGCTGGCGCGAGGGCGGGGGCGACACCGAGGCCGGCGTCCCCTACGCGCCCCCGACCGAGGCGGCCTCGTGAGCAAGGCCGACGCCGCCGCGGCGATCCTCTGGGTCGGGGCGACCTTCTACGCGCTCTTCGGCGGCGCCGACTTCGGCGGCGGCGTCTGGGACCTGGTCGCCGGCGGCCCCGAGCGGGGGGAGCAGCCGAGGGCGCTGATCCAGCGCTCGCTGACCCCCGTCTGGGAGGCGAACCACGTCTGGCTGATCTTCGTCCTCGTCGTCCTCTGGACCGCCTTCCCGCAGGCCTTCAGCGCAATCTTCTCGACCCTCTACGTGCCGCTGGCGCTGGCGGCGCTGGGGATCGTCCTGCGCGGCTGCGGCTTCGCCTTCCGCAAGTCGATCGAGGGGCTGCAAGGGCGACGGGCGGCCGGAGCCGCCTTCGCGTTCTCCTCCTTCGTGACCCCGTTCTTCATGGGCACCGGGGTCGGAGCGATCGCCGCCGGCAACGTTCCCGCCGACGGCAGCGGCGACGCCTTCTCGACCTGGCTGCAGCCGCTGCCGCTCCTGATCGGGGCGATGTTCGTCGCCAGCTGCGCCTACCTCGCAGCCGTCTTCCTCGTCGGCGACGCCCGCCGTTCCGGCGCGGAGGAGATGGAGCGCTACTTCGAACGCCGGGCGCTCGTCGCCGCCGTGGTCGCCGGCGCCTTCGCGGTCGCCGGCCTCTTCGCCCTCCACGGCGAAGCCCGCTACGTCTTCGACCGCCTCACCAGCCAGGGGCTGCCGCTGGTCGTCCTCTCGATCCTCTGCGGTGCCGCCCTGCTCGTTGTCCTCCTGCGCGGCCGCCGCCGCCCCCTGCGGCCGCTCGCCGCCGCCGCCGTCGTGGCCGTGATCTGGGGCTGGGGCGTCGCCCAGTTCCCCTACCTGCTGCCGACCAGCCTCCGCATCGACCAGGCCGCGGCCCCTGACCCGACGATGACGATCATCTTCATCGTCTTCGCCGTCGCTGCCATCCTCGTCCTGCCCTCGCTCGGGCTGCTCTACACGCTGGCGCAAAAGGATCTCCTCGAGTCAGAGCACTAGGCTCCGAACCTTGATCGAGGCGATCCTCTTCGACATCGACGGGACGTTGATCACCACCGGTGGAGCCGGGGGTGAGGCCTGGAAACGGGCGTTCGTCGAGCTCTACGGGAACCCGCTGGACATCCGCGAGGTGACCGAGTCGGGGATGACCGATCCGGAAGTGGGGCGGGTGGCGCTGCAGAACATCCTCGGCCGCGACCCCGACCCGCGCGAGCTGGCGGCGGCGATGGGCCACTACCTGCGCCACCTCTCCTCGGCGATCGACGAAGCGGAGAGCTACCGGGTGATGCCGGGGATCGAGGAGCTGCTCGAGCGCCTCGTCGACGCTGGCCACCTGCTCGGCCTCACCACCGGCAACGTCGAGTCCGCGGCGCACATCAAGCTCGCCCGCTCCGGCCTCAACCGCTTCTTCTCCTTCGGCGGCTACGGCTCCGACTCGAACCAGCGGACCGAGCTGACCCGCTGCGCCCTGGAGCGCGGCAAGCTCGTCTCCGGCGGCATCCTCGCCAGCGGCAGCGCGATCTCGGTCGGCGACACCCCCCG